>JBCCUW010000133.1:0-9366 GCA_039196385.1 Pseudomonadota bacterium | reverse complement strand
GAAGCAGGGGCGCATCTTCAACATATTTCGAACCCTGACGAACCACCCTCAGCTGGCCCGCCGATGGATGGTATTTGCCAACCACATCCTGGGAAAGTCGACACTGAACGCGCGAGATCGAGAGCTGCTGATTTTACGCATTGGCTACCTCTGCCAGGCGGGGTACGAATGGGGCCAGCATGTCCTGATTGCGCGGGATGTGGGTATGTCGGACGATGAAATTCGCGCCTGCAAGACGGGTGCCCAAACCCCGGGGCTGAGCGAGCAGGATCAGCTGCTGTTTACCGCTACGGACGAATTGCATGCTGATGCACACATCTCTGATGCCACCTGGCAAGGCTTGCTGCAGTATTACAACACGCAACAGATGATGGATCTGGTGTTTACAGTGGGCCAGTACAATCTGGTGTCGATGGCACTTAACAGTTTTGGTGTACAGGCTGATGAGGGGTTGCCAGGGTGGGACGTTTAACAGGCAAAGTAGCGGTAGTGGTCGGCGGTGGTCAGACACCGGGAGAGACCATGGGAAACGGGCGGGCTACAGCGCTGCGTTTTGCTGAAGAAGGTGCTCAAGTTGCCGTGCTGGATATGCGCCTGGATTCTGCCCAGGAGACCGTTGAGATGATTCTGAGCGCTGGCGGGGATGCCCGCGCGTATGCCTTGGACATCACCCGGGAAGATGATTGTCGGCAGATTGTGGCGCAGGTGATCAAGGACTTCGGGCGCATAGATGTCCTGCACAATAATGTAGGTATCGGCGTTGGCGATGCTGGTCCGCTGCGGGTAACAGCGGAAACCTGGGATCGGCTGTTTGCCACCAACGTGCGGGGCATTATGTTCATGTGCCAGGCAGTCGTGCCGCACATGCGGGAGCAGGGGCGTGGCGCAATTACCAGCATCTCTTCAGTGGCGGCCGTGTGCAGTGCCGCCAACATTGTTGCCTACAAGGCTTCGAAGGCGGCTCTGAACGCTTACTCTCATGCGCTGGCAATGAATAATGCACGCCACGGCATCCGCGCCAACATCATTATGCCGGGCCTGATGCACACGCCGATGGCGATTGAGGGGTACGTGGCAGCAGGTCAGGTTCGCGAAGAACTGATCGCGCGGCGGGATGCGGCAGTACCATTAGGGGCCAAGATGGGCACAGCCTGGGATGTGGCCAATGCGGCGTTGTTTCTTGCTTCAGATGAGGCTGGTTTTATTACGGGCGTCGAATTGCCCGTGGATGGTGGTCAATCCGCGAAGATTGGCTGAGCCCATCCTGCTGGTGGGTTAGGCTTGTTATGCGCTTTGGTTATAGTTAGTAAAGTTGACAAAACTTTCAGGCGCTAACATTACGTTTTCCCCCGAAAATGTGTCCTTTTACATATTTTTTGTCACTTTGAGTAACAAATAGGTTGACTCCGTTATATGCTTAAAAAACAATGATGGCATATTGATATTCCTTGGGGAGATTGGCCGTTTTTGCCGGATGAAATGCGATATTTCACTTGGCAGGCCTCTGGTTTCTTAAGGATTCAGGTTGATACAGGTTAAGGATTCGGTTTTTTCGATAGATTTCGCAGGTTGAGGTGTATCGTTAACGGCGGTTATTAACGTTATCGTAATAATCGCCAATTGGAGCTGGGAATTTGTGGACTGCCCTCTGGTCAAATAAAGAGTGGTCAAATACAGAGTGATCAAATAAAGACTGGTCAAATAGAGAGTGGTCAAATAGAGATTGTTCTACAAATTCGGTGATACAAAAGAGACTGTTCAATAACGAAGAGTCTTCACAAAGAGAATCGGACCATGGGTCTTACGGCATAGATCCTTTGGTCATGACAGAGAGGGTGTGTAGCGAATGAGAGTGATTAATGCGGTTATCGGCTTTATTCTACTGACATTGACGGTACTGCATTTTTTTGTTCCCAATCATATTCATTTAGCTGCACTCTATGGCGCCGGTGCGGCGCTGGCGTTTATCAGTCTGGCGCGGGAGATCAGCATCCGTACAGCCCGGCTCCTGGCCATCGGCACCACGGCAGTTATGTTTTTCTACTTTGCCGGTTTCTTCAAAATGGCGCCTCACCTGCATGAAAACTGGTACACCAGTGGTGCCGGGCTGGAAGGGGTCGGCATGCTGCTGTCAGCGTTTGCCATGATCCCGGTGTTGTCCTGCTACAGTTGCCTGCTCAAAGCAGATTGCCGCGAAACGCACATGACTGTGCCACAGAAGCGTGCCGCCTTTTTTAGTGTGCCGGAAAACGTTCAGGAAAAATCTTTCTGAGCGCGTTGGTTTAAATCCGCGTCCTTATCTCTCCGTCTGTCTGTCGAAACTTCCCTGACGAAACGCATCAGCGTCGATATCCATGGCATGCAGTGGCTGTGAATAGCTGCCTTCGTGAACGCATACTCGGTGCAGAATACGCCACTCATTACCGCGCTTCGCGTACTCGTCAACATATCGCCCATGCCACACGTCCATTACCTCGCCGGGTTGAAACAGGTAGGTAATGTTGTAGATCTCGCCGCTGGCGCTGATGCCGTCAGCGCCCAGTTCGATATGATGATTCATGATGCAGTGGTTGGTTGAGCGCCACTTGAGGTGTGCCCGCATACAATGCTCGACAAAGTCCATTGCATTGCCTTTGAACGCACCGTGATCGTCGGTGGCTTCAGGCCAGTACGCAGACTTCATGAGTTCTGCGTTCAACCGGTCAACCCCGCGACAATATCGAATTGCACAGTCTTTGATGTTCTGCACGTCACCCAGTTGCGCACTTGTGTAGATCATATTCCCCCCATCGCCCCTCAGTGCCCTACAGACTTGAACTCTACGCATCCGCAGTCCTCTCTTGCAAGTGAGGCAAGTGAGGCAAGTTGCCGGAACGTATGGCGCCGTGAGCGTGGTAAGCTGGGAGTCGTTGCTTGCTGATCTGGAGCTTGTATGCCTTCACTGTACGAAAAATACATCTTGCCAAAACTCATCGACGTGGCCTGTTCACAACCGCCGATGACTGCCTTGCGCCAACGTTATGTGCAGCAGGCGAGCGGTGATGTCCTGGAGATTGGCATTGGCAGTGGGTTGAATCTTGAGCATTATGCTGATGGTGTGCGCTCCATTACGGGCATCGATCCGGCGGCGGAACTTACCGTTAAAGCCCAGCAGCGCGCCTCGCGTCTCAGCGTGCCAGTAGATGTGCTGGGGGTCTCGGGAGAATCGCTCCCGTTGGACAACAACGCAGTCGACAGCATCGTGTGCACCTGGACGTTGTGCAGCATTCCCAATCCTTACCGCGCCGCCGAGGAAATGCGTCGGGTGCTTAAGCCCGGCGGCCAACTGATTTTTGTCGAACATGGGCGTGCTGACGACGCCAGTGTTGCCAAGTGGCAACGGCGTATTGAGCCGCTGTGGAAGGTGATTGGCGGCGGCTGTCATTTAACCCGTCGCGCGGATGAGCTTCTGCGTAACGCGGGTTTTCGTATCACCCAGCAGGAGAGCGGTTACGAACCCGGACCTAAAGTGGCTGCGTTTATGATCCATGGCCTGGCTACACCGGCTTAGTGCCTGCCCCAAATATCCGTAGCCTGAGCGGCGTATTCTGGTAGTATCCGCAGCAGCCTAATCACCCGGAGCCAGCTTTCCATTATGGCGGAAACGACCCGAACGCTGCGTAGCGCTCGCCCCCAGATTATGGGAGTCATAATTGGTATGTCGGTATTTCATCTAGCCTGTCTGCTGGTTTTTGTGACCGGTGTCAGCTGGACAGCCATTATTGTGGCAATACTGATGTATGTTATTCGCGGTATGGGTGTCACCGCTGGTTTTCACCGTCTGTTGGCGCACCGGAGCTTCAAAACCAATCGGTTCATCCAGTTTCTGCTGACGTTTGCAGGTAGCCTCGCAGTGCAGGGTGGGCCGTTGTGGTGGGTGGCACACCACCGGGAACATCACGCGGAAACAGACACCAACGAAGATATTCACTCACCGGTGACCCATGGTATGTGGCAAGCCCACATGGGTTGGATGATGACGGATGCTGCATTTAACGAAAAAGGTAACAACTCGCGTGATCTGCACAAATATCCGGAAATCAAGTTTCTGCAGAGGCACTATGTCTGGCTGATTGTTGGCCAGATTGTCTTTCTGTGGTTGCTGGGAGCCGCCCTCAATGCCGCTTATCCGGGTCTGGGTACTTCCGGCCTGCAGCTGGTGGTGTGGGGCTTTTTTGTCAGCACGGTGTTTACCTGGCACGTCACCTTTATGGTGAACTCCGTATGTCACCGCTGGGGTGCACAGCCTTACGATACCGGGGATGCCAGCACAAATAACGTGTTTATCGGTGTGCTGGGTTTTGGTGAGGGCTGGCATAACAATCATCATTTTTATCCAAGCTCGGCACGACACGGGCTGCGCTGGTGGCAGGTGGATGTGACCTGGTGGCTCATCCGCACCCTCGAATTCCTTGGCCTCGCCTCGGATCTTAAGATTCCCAAAGAGCTGCGCGATGCCAAAGCACTACGCGATGCCTAGTTGGATGTGTAGGTGGATGAATATTTGCGTCGCGAGCCAAGCAGCTTGAGCAATCACCTCGTAGATAAGGTTGTGGTGGTCACTGGCGCCGCCAATGGGTTCGGTAAGCTGGTTTGCGCGCGGGCGGCGCAGCTGGGTGCCCGGGTTGTGGCAACCGATATCAACGCGGAGGATCTGCAGGCAGGCGTAGCCGAGTTAAACGCAGCGGATGGTCAGGCCATGGCGGTTCACACTGACGTGACAGAACTGGCGCAAATGCAGGCCATGGTGGCGGAAGTTGTCGCCAAATTCGGCCGGGTGGATGTGATGATTAACAACGCCGGCACCATGCCACTGGCGTTCTATGCCGACCATGCTGAAGCGGCAGCCGCCTGGGATCGATGTATTGATATTAACTTTAAGGGCGTATTGCACGGCATTGTGGCGGTGCATGATCAGATGCTGCAGCAGGGCAGGGGGCACATCGTCAACCTTTCCTCGATTTATGGAAATTTCCCGGTTGTCGGCGCTGCGGTTTATGGCGCCACCAAAGCGGCAGTGAATTTCCTCTCTGAATCACTGCGCATGGAATCCCAGGGCAAAATTAAGGTCACGACAATCAAACCCACCGGTGTACCGAATACAGGTTTGGCTGGGGGCATTGTGAACGCAGAGGCCATCGTGGGTATTCTGGGGGTACACGCCGCCAGTTATGGCCAGCTGATGCAGGCGCATCAGTCGGGTGAATTACCGGCGGAGTATACCGACGCGCAACATATCGAATATTACGCACTGGAACCGGAGCATCTGGCTGAACAGATTATTTATGCCATTAACCAACCCTGGGGCGTGTCCATCAGCGAGGTGACTGTGCGCGCCAGCGGTGACGGTTACATTCTGTAGATCCGCTTGTCGATCAGCGATTCGGTCCGCGATTCATGGGATACGGTTGCCATCTATGCAGGGGTACCCGAGGTAAAACCGTTGGGTTAACGCAGCTCATTGGCCATTTGCCACGCAACACCAGAGCAACTTCCCGTCCAACGCGGCGCCGCGTCTCGGGGCGCATGCGTGTGGTTGCGGAGGCAACGTGGGGTGTGATGACTACATTTTCCATGGCAAACAGGGGGTTATCCAGTTCCGGGGGTTCCTGTTCAAGCACGTCCAGGCCCGCACCGGCAATTTGTCCCTGTTGCAACGCAACAATCAGCGCAGCTTCATCAATGATCGGTCCGCGGGCCGTATTGATGATCACTGCCGTCTCCTGCATTCGTGCAAACGCCTCGCTGCTGAATGCATGCTCCGTTTCTTCATTGTGCGGGGCATGGATGGAGAGGTAGTCGCTGCGCTCGAGCAATTCATGGAAGCCCACGGGTACAACACCATGGGCGGTTAACTCAAGTTCACTGACATAGGGATCAAAAGCGATAACCTGCATGCCGAAAGCTTGCGCCCTGCGGGCCATGCAGTGTCCTACGTTGCCAAAGGCAAACAGGCCGAGAGTCTGGCCCATCAGACGAGGAATTTTGCTCAGTCGTGGGCGACCCTGATACCAGTCTCCGCTTTTGGCCATGCGCATCATGGTGGGTGTCAGACGGGCCATGTCCAGCAGCAGCCCCATGGCGTGGTCTGCAACTTCTTCAATAAACACATCCGGTACGTTGGTGACGACAAGGCCCGCGGCGGTGGCGGCTTCGATGTCTACCATGTCAACACCAACGCTGCCGACACCGATTACAGTGGCGTTACTCAGGCTGTCAATCACCTGATTGTCGATACGCAGGCCCCACGAAGTAATAATGGCGTCCATGTCGCCAACACCGGCCGCGAATTCAGCGGCGGAGTCGGCGCGAATTTCGATGATGTCGGCGATAGGCGCCAGCGCTTCAAGCTCCAGCGACCAGCGCTCTTCGACCGTCTGGTTCTGTGCCTGCTTGGGTAATTGGATGCCTACTTTTTTCTTGCTGCTCACGGTGTCCCCCCGGAAGGCTGTGTTTTAGAATTGTGAATCAAAGTTTTACCGCACTTGCCAGGGTTGTACCAGTGCCAGTAACAGATCATATTGAATTGCGCAGTGGCGCGGCGGTAGCGGTTATTGATGCTGCGCGCGGTGGTTCGGTACGCGCCTTTTCCGGTGTGTCAGGCGGGCAGCGCCGGCAATGGTTTTACCCTGATCAGGATCTGCCTGTGAGTTTTCCGCTGGTGCCCTGGTGCAGCCGGGTCCGCGAAGGTCGGTTCAGTTACGCCGGACAGAAGGTGCAACTTATCAATACGGGTGACGAGCCGCATCCGATTCATGGCCACGGTTGGTGCGCGCGCTGGCAGGTGCTGGAAGCGGAAGCCTGTCGCGCCAGGTTGCGCTTCGCGTACGCCGCAGCGGATTGGCCCTGGAGTTATGAGGTAGACCAGGAATTTCTGCTCACTGATCATGCGCTGTGCATCAACATGTCAGTGATCAATAAGGCGGATACGGTCATGCCACTGGCGCTGGGCTGGCACCCGTTTTTCACTCTTACCCCGGCGATGCGAGTGAGGGCGCCGGTGAATACGGCCTGGGCGATGGATGCGGAAGGTTTTCCGCTCACGCGTAGTTCTGTTGACCGGAGTTCAGCGTTACCTGATGGCGTGCCTGTGCGGCAACTGCAACTGGATACCATCTTCGGGTTGGCTAGCGGTCCAGTGGAGATTGAATGGCCTGAGTGGCAAGCCGCCCTGCGTATGCGGATGTCTGCAAATCTCACCCATCTGGTTATCTGGACCCCCCAGTCCCAGCCTTATGCGTGTTTTGAACCGGTTACGGGCACGGTACACACGCAGTCGCTTATACCGCTGCAGCCGGGCGAGTTATGTACTGCAGGCGTTGTCTTTGAAGTTTCCTCGCTGGCCGCGGCAGAAAAACAAAAGGACGCAATAGTCAATGCGTGAGGTTGCTTACCAGTTGCCGCAGAGACCGCTTTCCATGAGTGGTGTATTTCGAGCAGGGTTGCATCTGGTGCGGGCTTGTGTAGGACAGGCGTTCCTTTTCAGTCTTGTCCTTGCGCTATTGACCAATGTGCCCAACACCTTGTTATTCGTGTACGCGGATCAGGCTCAGCCACTGGGATCAACTGCGTTTAATGTGCTGGTTGTTGGCGCAATGCTCCTGGCGATCTGGCTGCATGGCGCATTAATCGCTCTGCTTCACGCAGTTGCGATCGGCGCTGATCGATCGCTTCGAACTGCTTTGCGTATGGGTTTGCGCCGTTATCTGGCTGTCGTTGGCTGCTTTGTTGCCTACGCCTTGATTGTCATATTGGGTTATGTGGCTTTGATTCTCCCGGGACTGATTCTTATGGTAACCCTTCTGTTCGCTCACTTTCTTGTGATCACTGAGCAGCTCAGCATCACCCCGGCTTTGCAGCGCAGCCACAGGCTTGTCTGGGGTTACTGGTGGCGGACGTCAATTGTCTTTAACGTCCTGGTGGTGATCAGTCTTGCTGCATTTCTAGTGGTGGGCGTTCTGGCCGGTGCAGCATTTTATATGACCGGTGTTACCGAGCCAGCAGGCCCTGGCATGCTGGTGGTTGTGGCTATTGTGGTGCCCCTTGTTGCCGCCCTGCTAACACCCTTTCTCTATGCGTGTAGCTACATCGTGCTTGCTGATCTGCAGCTACGTAAAGAGGGCCTGCCATAGGTACCGAGAATATCATCATGACCCTGCTGAGCTGTGTATTGTGCATGGCGCTGGTGGGTTGGGTGGCTTACGTGAAGACCCGCGGCGCGGTGTCGACCCAGGAAGGCTATTTTCTGGCCGGCCGGGGTTTGACTGGAACGTTTATTGCCGGGTCATTGCTTCTGACCAATCTTTCTGCTGAGCAACTCATAGGTCTGAATGGCTCAGCGTACGGTTTTAACATGTCCAGCATGGCGTGGGAGGTTACCGCAGGGTTTGCCATTATTGTGATGGCACTGGTCTTCCTGCCGCGCTATCTAAGCGGCGCTTTTGCCACACTACCCCAATTTCTCGAAGATCGTTTTGATGGCAGTGTGCGACGGCTGACGGTAGTGCTGTTCCTGTTGGGATATGGGCTAATTACGATCCCGTCGATCCTCTACTCAGGTGCGCTCGCCGTGATGCGGATTTTTGATGTGCCTGGTTTGCTCGACATGGAGTTTTCCGCTGCGCTGTTGCTGACCATTCTGATCATCGGGGGTGTAGGTGGTATTTACGCCGTGTTTGGTGGCCTGCGTGCAGTGGCCGTATCAGACACCTTGAATGGTATTGGCTTGCTGGTGATCGGCGCCTTAATTCCGATCCTCGGCCTGGTTGCGTTGGGTGAAGGTAGTGCGTTGGCTGGCTTGCATGTTGTCTTAACCGAAGATACGCAAAAGCTCGATGCCATTGGTAGTGTGGACGACCCCGTACCGTTCGGCACGCTGTTTACCGGCATGCTGCTGGCTAACCTGTTTTACTGGGGTACCAATCAGTACGTGATTCAACGCACCCTGGGTGCGCGTAGTCTGGCTGAGGGCCAGAAAGGTGTACTGCTGTCCGGATTTTTCAAGTTATTGGTACCGTTTTTTATGATGCTGCCCGGGGTTATCGCATACCACCTTTATGCGGGACAGCTGACCCACATGGATATGGCCTATCCAGCTTTGGTTGCTGATGTATTGCCGGTTTACCTCACAGGATTTTTTCTGGCAGTCTTGCTGGGTGCGGTGTTCAGCTCCTTCAATTCGCTGCTGAATAGTGCGGCAACCCTGTTTTGTCTGGACATCTACCAACCGCTGCGCGGCGGGCGCGTGGCTGACGCCACCATGATTCGGGTTGCGCGGTTGGTGAGCCTGGTAGTGGCGGGTTTTTCTTTTGTTGCGGCGCCGCTGTT
>JBCCUW010000132.1:0-9390 GCA_039196385.1 Pseudomonadota bacterium | reverse complement strand
GTCGGCGCTATCGTCTCGCCCTTTCTCGGGAAATTCCTGGACAGCCATTCACCCCGCCTGGTCATTCTCGTCGGCATTCTGATCGTTTCCTTGTCCTATGTCGGCCTCGCCAGCGTGCAGGCGCTGTGGCAGTTTTATGTGATTGTTGGGGTGGGTTTCGGGCTCGGCATGAGCTGTATGGGCGGCATGGCCTGGCACCGCAGTGTAATTTTCTGGTTTGACCACTGGCGCGGGCGGGCCATTGCTTTTGCAGTGATGGGGGCATCCCTGGCGGGCATCATGATGCCGCCGCTGGTGACTTACATCGTCGACAATTTTGGCTGGCGTACCGGCTACTACAGCTTTGCAGTGTCCACCGCCGTAACCCTATTGCCCATCGTCTATTTCCTGCTGAAAGACCGGCCCGCTGATATTGGCGAAGTGCGCGATGGTCATCGTTATGTCGCGAGCCACCAGGCTGAACAGGTGGAAATTGTCGATGACAGCCGGGTCTGGACCTGGCCGGAACTCCTGCGCAGCAAGGCGTTCTGGAGTATCGGCATTATCTTCGGGTCCATGGTGTGTGTATTTGCTGCCGTCATGCTGCATCTGTTTGGGCATCTGCTGGATATCGGCTTAAGCACCACCCAGGCGGCGCTGGTACTGTCTACCACCGCCATATTTGCCGCGGGCGGCAAGCCGGTGGTCGGCTTTCTGTCTGATCTGTGGGGGGCCCGGGTCAGTATCTGGCTCGCGCTACTGTGCCAGGCGTTAGCCCTGCTTGCGTTCACCCAGGCAGATACTTATGCGCTGGCGTTGTTCGCGGCAAGCCTGTATGGATTTGGCTACTCGGGTATGTCACCGCTGCGCACCTTTGCCGTGTCCACATCTATCGGCAGCCACTCTTTTGCGCTGGCCACTGGCGTTCTACGCTGGGTGGAATTACCTTTTGTGCTGGTGGCCTCACCGTTGGCTGGCTTTATCTATGACGCCACGGGCAGCTACAACACCGCCTTTTTGCTGCTCAGCGGTTTGATGTTGTTCGCCTGTCTCGGGCCATTTTTTATTCGGGTAGGGGGCGCGCGCGAGCGACGCCAGCTGCAGGCTGCGCAGAGTTAGTGTTTCAACAACTCGGTTTCGCCGGTGGCGCAGTTCCGGCCGTTCTCCTTGGAATGGTACAAACAGGCATCCGCGCGTTCGATAAATACCGCGTGGTCTTCACCCGGTACATACAGGGCAACACCCAGCGAGACCGTTACCGTATCCACCGGTTTGCCGTCCAAACCCTTGGGTTGCTGTGCCTCGATAATGGCGCGAATACTCTCCGCCAGCATCATCGCCCCATCCAGTGGGGTATTGGGCAGCAAAACACCAAACTCTTCGCCACCATAGCGGGCCAGCAGGTCGCGGCCCTTCACACACTGTTCCATCTCCTGGGCAACAAAACGCAACACGTTGTCCCCCACCAGATGACCGTGGGTGTCATTGAATGATTTGAAGTGATCAATATCAGCAAGAATCAGACACAGGGGGGTGCCCTCTTTGTCCGCTTCTGCTGTCATCCGTTTCAGGGCTTCGTCAAACGCCCGGCGATTAGCCACTGTGGTGAGCGAATCTGTTCTGGAGTCGCGGCTGAGTCGGTCGACCTGGGCGCGCAGATCGGTGAGCTCTGTGGCCATGCTGGCCAATGAGTTCTCCACCTCTTCGCTGCGATTTTTAGTTCGGGTGGTTTCTTTCGCCAGCTCTACAACCAGGTTTTGCAGATCTTCAGGGGTTAGATCTTTGCGCAGCGTTTCACCGCAGGTGTCCAGTACGTCAGAAAAGTGATCAATATCTTCACCCAGGCCACCCAGTTCCTGCAGCACGGATTCCACCGCAAACCGCACAGCGCCTTGGATACCATCCACTTCTGCGTGCAGTTCTGCCAGAAAATATTTCTCGTAGATGGATTTACAGGCTTCAGGACCAAAACCGTCCCCACTTTCAATCAGCGCTTCAACCTCAGCTGCCAAGTCATCGTTCTTTTTGGTGACGTAGTCGTACCACACCGCATAGTTCTGCGGAATGGTGGGCACTCGCTGTTGACTCATCAACGGTAAAACGCGCTTGAGCACCTGCACAGATTCATCTAACGGGATTTCAAACAATGTGGGCATGACGCGGACTTATTTTATTTTATCTCCTTAAATCTAGACCATCCTGCGCCAGGTGCCAGTTAATCAAGCGGAATTGTGTCGCATTTAGCATTGTCGCTGGCAAATGCCGTGAGTTGTCACAACTGAGCCAACACTCCCCCCTCCAACAGGTCCTGAATCTGTGCGTCGCTGTACCCCAGATCCAACAGTATCTCCCGGCTATGTTCACCCAGACCGGGCGCCGGGCGCCGAATCATCGCAGGTGTCTTGTCAAATTTAGCAGCCGGACGAGGCTGCCGAGTGGTGCCGGCAATGGGGTGCTCATATTCGCTGATGATGTTATTGGCCTTAATCTGCTCATGTTCGAGCAATTCATGCCGATCCAGCACCGGTGCGCTGGGCACCCCGTGCGCGTCCAGGCGTGCCAGCCAGTGGGCGCTGGTATTGGTCGCCAGCACGCTGGCCGTGAGATTGAGGCGCTCAGTGACGTTGACCGCCCTGTCATTCACCGTTTTGAAGCGCGGATCTTCAAGCCACTCTTCATGCTCCAGCGCCTGGCACATACCCCGCCATTCGATATCAGAAACCGCCCCTGCGGTAATAAATCCATCCTGGGTGGCGAAGATCAGATCCGGTGCCAGCTGTGCGCGCGCGGCCTTCACCTCTTTACCGACCAGAGTAAAACCGGACATGCCCTCGGGCCACAAGTAGGCCACCATCGTGTCCAGCATGCTCAGTTGCACGTGCTGCCCCTGGCCGGTGCGTTCACGCGCAAACAGTGCCGCCGTGATGGCCTGGGCGGCCGTCACTGCGGTGGTCTTGTCCGGGATGATGGTGCGCACCATCTTCGGCCGGCCCGTGGCGCCATCTGCCTGAATGGCGGCCAGACCGGACAACGCCTGGATGACGGGGTCATAAACCCGCTGGTGGGCGTACGGACCCGTGTCACCAAAGCCGCTGATGGAAACATAAACAATATTCGGGTTCATGCGGCGCACGGCAGCCTCACCAAACCCCATCCGCTCAATGGTCCCTGGGCGGAAGTTCTGCACGAATACATCTGCTGACTTCAACAGATCTTCCAGTACCTGCGGACCCTGCGCATGTTTCAGATCCAGCGCAACACTGCGTTTGGAACGGTTCGACGACACAAAGGTTGCGGTGATCCCGCTGCGATTTGGGCCTGCGCCCCGCACCAGATCACCAGACAGGGATTCCACCTTGATCACATCCGCACCCTGGTCGGCCAGCATCATCGTGGCGACCGGTCCGGAGATCATGGAGGTCAGATCAATAACTCGGACCCCCTCCAGCGGTCCGGCAGGATACTCCTCGTTCATGCAGCAGCCTCCGCCAGACGCAACGCTTCAGCTTTGGCCCATTTGTAGTCCGCTTTGCCATTCGGTGCCCGGCGCACCTGTTCCACCACAAAAATCTGCCGGGGCATCTTGTATCCCGCCAGTTGCTCCCGGGCAAACTCGAGCAGGTCATCCACCGCAGCATCGCCGCCCTCCCGCAAAGACAGCAACGCGGTGATGCGCTCGCCAAAGCGATCATCGGGCACACCGGCAACAAGACAATCAAATACATCGGGGTGACGTTTCATGGCTTCTTCAACCTCCTCAGGGAATACCTTTTCACCGCCGGTGTTAATGCACACGCTGCCTCTGCCCAACAGCGTAATGCTCCCATCATCAGCCACCGTCGCATAATCGCCGGGGAAGCTGTACCGCACTCCATCTACCTCCTGGAAAGTAGCGGCGGATTTTTCCGGGTCTTTGTAGTAGCCCAGCGGCACAAAGGCGGATGTCGCCAGCTTGCCGATCTGCCCGGAACCCGGCGTTACAAACTGGCCATCGTCGGTGATCACCTTAACCCCTTCGTTCATGGCAAATTTAGCGGTTTCCACACCACCCTCACGCGTGGTAATGGAGCTGCCCATGCCTCCCTCGGTAGAGCCCATGATATCGGCCAGCACCACATCATGGTGCCGCAGCAGGCCCTGCTTGGTTTCCGCACTCCACATCACGCCACTGGAGGTAATCTGCTTGAGCGAACTCAAATCAAAGGGGGTGCCACGCTGTGCTGCCGCATCCAGCGCCTCCAGCAGCGGTTTAGCGAAGGCATCTCCAACAATCACCAGATCCGTGACGCGATGTTGTTCCGTCAAGCCCCAGAGCAGGTAGGGATCCAGCCCCAGTTTCGACGTAGTGACCACTGTCCCGCCCATCAACATCGGCAGAAAGCTGCCGAGCCACACGCCTGTACCGTGCATCAAAGGACAGGCTGGCAGACTGATCGGTGGTGCCTCAATCTGTTCGAGCAATTCAGCGTATTCCGCCATGTTTGCGGGTACAGGCAATTCGCGGGCGGCGGCGCCCATCTGGATAAAGAACTGCGTAAAGCCACCCACCGGATACATCACTCCCTTGGGCATGCCCGTGGTCCCGCCCGTATACAGCATGTATACATCATCCACGGCGCGGCTCTGGGGCGGCATGGGGGCGTGATCGCGAATGGCGCGTTCGTAGTCGACGGCAAAGTCCATCAGCGCTTCCGTACCGTCATTCACCTGTACAAACAATTTGATTTTGGGCAGCCGGTCTTTGATCTCCCAGATACGCATGGCATAACAGGCCTGAAAAAACAGCGCCTCGGCATCACTGTTATCCAACAGATAAATCAGTTCTTCAGCTTTGTAGCGATAGTTGACGTTTATCGGACAACCGCCCAGTTTGAAAATACCAAACTGCGCTTCCTGGTATTCATTGGAATTGTGCAGATACAACCCGGCCTTGGCGTTGGCACCCAGACCATGCTCAGTAAGCAATGTTGCAAGACACGCCGCGCGATTTTCATACTGCTGCCAGGTGATCGATTTATCATCACAAACAGCCGCAGTGCGGTGCGGGTAAGTGGCGGCAATGTGTTCCCATGCCGTAGCGAAGTGCAGATCCACTGAAGTCCCCCCAGACTTGAATTAGACCCCCAATGCTACACAGCGCCAGTTGGTTTGAATACACACATACGTTGCCACCACCAGCGTTATTCGCCACATACTGGTAGAAATGACCACAAACCCCGCCATCAGTGGCAACCCATCGCCGTCCGCCAAGCCCAGGGCAGAGCGCAACCCCGCCATCCCGGTTTATACCCAAAGGCCTGACGCAACGCGGTTCGGCGGGTTATGCCGTCGCGTACAAAGCACCCTGCATGCCGCTGACGAAAAAAATACGCAAACTATTTCGGGGTTGGCACGACATTTGGATTATCGACATAAAAATACCGGCAGCGTCACAATGAACGACAATCATGACATTCGACTCGCACGAATCTCTCGCGTTTCACATCCGCGAGCGACCATCTGGGCCGCTATTCTGCTGGTTGTCGTGTTCCTGGGTTTCGGAGTGTGGGCGGAAGCGCATGTTGAAGATGTACCCGGTGCAGACACCGCCATCACCACGGCTTTTCTGGAAGCCGGCATCGCCCTCTTAGAGTAAGAGGGAGTAAGTTGGAGTAACTCATGGCTCGAGAAACCAAGTCGTCCCGAATTCTGGACAGTGACGCCGCCTGGATACTGGGCGTCTGTGCCACCCTGGCCAGACGCCTGCACCTGGACAACGCAGTGGTGCGGGTCGTTGTCACGGTGGCGGCGCTGTTTGCGCCCAAATTCATCATCGCTGCGTATCTGGTCGCCTGGCTGCTCCTCGACGGCAACCAACGAATCCGACGCTCTTCCTGATACCCGGATTGCGCTTCACGCGTGCTCAGGTCTGTTCAGCCAGCTCCGCAAAATCTTCGCCCCATTCCTGCAGCGTGGCACTGAAGCGCCGGGTTTGCCGCTCTGACAGGTTGGAAAAGACATACGCAGTCATCTCAATGCCCAGCGCTTCGTTTTCCTTAGATACCCGGGTAAATTCAGGGCCATAGTATTTTTCCCGGTCACCCACTAACTGACGGAAAGCATCAGCAAAACCCGGTTCCTCACGTGCTTCCAGCAGAACCAGAAGATCTTCCTGCCAGCGTTCCCGATAAGCGATCCACAGCAGGCGCTCGGGCTGATAAGCGGTCGCACGACGTTCGATATAGGCTTTCTGGTCGTCGCTGAGTCGCCCGGTAAAACGCGCGATGACGTCTGTGAAGTCCGTTGCCCACTGCGCTTGGTGATCGGCCAGATCCCCCTCGAGTTCATCTTCGGCAAACTCGCGATTACCCTCTGCCAGGCGCTCTGGGAGTGCCGCAACCTGCTCGTCTGTCATGCTGGTCAGAAACTCAATGACAACCGGCATGGTCTGATATTCAATCTCTTCACCCCAAACCATAAACTGATCGATCAGCTGACGTATTTTGTTCGGGGTGAGCCCATCCTCTACCTGGGCGGATAAATTCAGAAAGTACGCAGAATAAAGAGGCAGATGATTCTGCCGATGCCATTCCAGAGTGGCACTGATCTGGGTGTTCAGAAATGTTCGCTGCTCAGGATTAAGATCAACATAGTCATTAATCTGCCAGCGAATGAAGCGGTCCGCATTGTTGTACATCATCTTCAGGCTGCAAGCGGGCAACAACACAACCATCGCAGCTAACAGGAGCCAACGCCCCTTACCTAAGGCTGTGGTTTGCCTGCCAAGACCTTGCTCTTTCATACCTGATCCTCCGGTGAGTCAGGAGGCCGCTCGGCTGCCTTGTTCACATCAACCTCGCGAGCCTTCCGCCATTGCTCAAAGGCGGCGATCTCTTCCGCCACCTGATTAAATACGTAACCGACCACAGCAATGTCATCCAGATATCCCCAACCCAGCAGAAAATCAGGAATCACATCGATGGGTACAACAAAATACAACAGCGCCGCGACCAGCACGATCAGTGTTTTTTCGCTGACCTCGCGGTAGTCGCCGTCCAGCCAGGCCCGCACCAGCGCAATCGCCAGGCTGAGTTGCTGACGCAGTTCACCGAACTGACTCGAACCCGAACCTGCCAGTTTGTCGACCCCCTGGGTCAACAGCGCACGCAATCGACCCGGCGAACCCAGCAAACCCTGCGCGCGGCGCCGGAAAGTGTCGAAGCGGGCTGGCGGTTTATCGCTCATGCACGGGCAAACTGCAGCAGCCACCCTACCACGCGTTCGGCGTCGACCGGTAGCTGCAGACTAGCCATACCTTCGGCAAAAACTTCAGCCCCAATCAGCGCCTCGCGCTGCGCCATCAGATCGCCTGCATACGCGGGCGAAAACTCTGGATGGCCTTGTACAGCAATGACCTGATCACCCAGCGTGTAACCGCCAATCGGGCAGAACGCACTGGATAAGAACACTTGTGCTTGCGGCGGCAATTCAAGCACCTGATCCTGGTGACTGTACAGCAGTTGAATGGGGGTCGCCGGCTCGGGTGAGCGGCCGTCTGCATCCGTCATCCACTCGGCTGGTCGAGTGACCTGACTGCTCAGTACACCAACCCCCCAGCCTCGATCAGATTTGCCGACTCGGCCACCAAAATAGTGCGCCATCAGCTGATGTCCGAAACAGATGCCAATGATCTTTTTACGCGCCCTGAGCACGTCCTGCAAAAAATCGACCAGCGGACTAATCCAGGGCAGGTTGTCGTACACGCTGTGGCGACTGCCGGTAATCAGATAGACATCGCAGTCAATGTATTCCGGCACAGCCTCCTGAACATCAAAGTCGACAATTTCGAGGTTGTCGTCCACCGCCTGCAAAATATGGCGGAACATGGCTGGATAGTCGCCATGCCGGCCACTTAACGACGCCCGCACCTTGTCGGTGCGCAATATGCCCAGCCGCAATGGCGCGACAACCCGGCGCTGACCCGCGCGGGGTTGCGCCTGCTCGGTGTCCGTCTGATCAGATGATTTCGAAATATCGTTCGAGCTGCCAGCTGTTGACATGTCGCTCATACTCCTCGCACTCCCACAGACGGCTCATCACAAAGTGATCGACGAACTCACGACCAAAGTGCTGCTTGGCCATGGCTGAGCCCGCCAGCCGCTCGGCCGCCTGGCGTAGATTGGTCGGAAATTGTTGTTCCGGTGGCAGACTGTCCTGCACATCATAAGCATTGCCCTGAATCGCCGCGGTCGGTTCCAGCTTGTCCTGAATACCCTGCAACGCCGCAGCCTGTACCGCCGCGGCCACCAGGTAGGGATTACCATCCGCACCACCCACCCGGCACTCAATCCGCTGGGAACCGGGACCACCGGGAATGACCCGAATGCCAGCGGTACGATTTTCAACGCCCCAGGTTGCCGCCGTGGGCGCCCACGCACCTTTAACCAGGCGGGTAAAACTATTCACCGTCGGCGCCAGCATCACCAGCAATTCAGGCAGGTATGTTTGCAGACCTGCCACAGCATGACGCTGGGTGGCAGACATAAAATCTGCGCTTTGCTCAGCGTAGAACTGATTGTTGTCATCCGCATCGGTGATGCTGAAATGGTAGTGCCCGCTCTGGCCAGGATAATCCATAGACCATTTGGCCATGAATGTGCCCATGAGTTCCTGCTTTTGCAGATAGACTTTGGCAAACGTTTTGAATAGCGCGGCGCGGTCAGCAGCTTCCATGCCCGGCTGCACCTGCAACGCAGCTTCCCAGACACCCGGGCCCGTTTCGCAATGTAACCCCTCCAGGTCGCAGTCAGCCGCCCGGGCGTAATCCATCAAACCGGCGAACAGCTCGGACTCAACAGAATTGCGCAGGACAGAGTAGCCAAAATTACCGGGCGTGAGCGGTAGCAGATCACGATACCCTTTTTCGCGGACTGAGTGGGGTGTTTCGCTGAACACAAAGAACTCGTACTCGAATCCAGCCCGCACATGCAGGCCAAGGTCCGCATATTGCTGCAGCACCTGCTGCAAGCGCGTGCGCGGGCACAGCGGATGGACACCACCATCCAGGCTGACGAATTCACCCACAAAATAGGGGCAGTCTTCATCCTGTATCCAACGCTCGGAATCCACCAACAGGCGGTAGCCCGTGTCTGGGAAACCAGTGTGCCAGCCGGTGTACTCACCGCGCTCGTATAGTTGGTCCTCAACATCCCAGCCGAACACGCAATCACAAAACCCGCCCTGACTACGGAGCAACCCCGCAAACTTGCCAACGCTGACGTACTTGCCGCGAATCACCCCGTCAATGTCGGTCAGACCGAGCTTTATTTTCGTGACCCCTTTATCCCTGTACTGGGCCAGTTTCTGCTCCAGCAGGCCCATATCATCATCACTCACGTGTTTTTCTCCAGTAGGCTCCATCAGGTATCACTG
>JBCCUW010000131.1:0-9449 GCA_039196385.1 Pseudomonadota bacterium | reverse complement strand
CCGAAAATCAGTGAATTCAACACGGGCGACAACTTCGGCAACGCCTACTTTCAGATGAATCAGCGCAGCGGTCGCCGCTGGAGCGCGGCACGCGCTTTTCTGGACCCTGCCAGTCAACGCAACAATCTCACCGTGATCACTGAAGCCCACACCCTGAACGTGATCACCACGCCAACGGCAGAAGGACGGCGCGCTACGGGCGTAACCGTGCAAACGCGACAAGGCCAACAGGTTTTCCATGCCAACAACGAAGTTGTGCTGGCCACCGGCGCTATCGGCTCGCCCCATCTGTTGCAATTATCCGGCATCGGCCCCGGCGAGCTGCTGCGGCAACACGGCATCACGGTACATCACGACTTACCCGGGGTTGGCGGCAACCTGCACGATCACCTGCAGATCCGCACCATCTATAAAGTCAGCAACACCGTCACGCTGAACCAACGCGCCGGCAGTTTGTGGGGCAAAGCGATGATGGGCCTGGAGTACTTCATCCGGCGCACCGGCCCATTGACCATGCCTCCTTCGCAGTTGGGTGCCTTCGCCAAAAGTGATCCCGACCAACCCACGGCAAATATAGAATGGCACGTGCAGCCGCTGTCGCTGGACAAATTTGGTGAACCGCTGCATCCCTACAACGCCGTTACACCCAGCGTTTGTAACCTGCGTCCCAGCAGTCGCGGTTACGTGCACATGCGCACTCCGGACCCGTTGGCTGCGCCTGAGATCAAGCTCAACTACCTGTCCAGCGAACAGGATCTCGATGTGGCTGTCAGATCGCTGAAGTTTACCCGCCGTATTATGCAGGCTGACGCGTTGGCACCGTTTCAGCCGGAGGAACTCAAACCGGGGCCCAATGTGGTTACAGACGCTCAGCTGGCAGACGCGGCGAGGGATCTGGGCACCACCATTTTCCATCCGGTGGGCACCTGTAAAATGGGCAGCGATGTCAACGCCGTGGTCAACGACCGCCTGCAGGTGCACGGCATAAGCCACCTGCGGGTCATTGACGCATCAATCATGCCGCAGATTACTTCGGGCAATACCAACGCGCCCACGGTGATGATTGCGGAACAAGGCGCAGACTTCATTAAACAAGACTATCAACACGCGCACTGAGGGGGACACATGAAACTGGGCCTGTTTGCGACATTTATGTCACCGCTGGCAGATCGCCTGATGATCAGAGACTTTGCGCAACGCTGCGAAGCCATCGGGGTGGAATCGATCTGGATGGGCGAACATGTGGTGTTGTTCGATGAAACCGAACACCCCTACCCCGGTTCCGCCAAGGGCAAACTCCCGGTACCCGACGGCGGCGGGCTGCTGGACACAGTAGCCACGTTCGGCTATCTCGCGGGGCTCACCGAAACCCTACGCTTCGGCACCGGCATCAGCCTGATCTCACAGCGTAATCCGCTATACACCGCCAAGGAATTTGCCACCCTGGATTGGCTGACCGGCGGCCGCATCGACTTTGGTGTCGGAGTCGGTTGGTGCAAAGAAGAAGTACTGGCCAGCGGCTACAGCTGGGAAGATCGTGGCGCACGCAGCAACGAGTTTCTGCAGTTACTCACTTCCCTGTGGACAGAACCCACCACCACGTTTAACGGCGATCATTTCCAGGTCGGCGCCTGCCATATGGACCCAAAGCCACTGCAAACCCCACACGTGCCCATCATCGTCGGCGGCCACTCCAGAGCGGCGCTGCAACGCGCCGCCCGCTATGGCAACGGTTGGTACGGTTTTCAACTGGACCCTGCCGGGGCCGCGCCAATAATCGACACGCTGCGCCAGATGCTGGCTGACCACGGTCGCAAAGCGGACGAATTTGAGTTTGTGATTACGCCGAACCATGCGGATGCCGAGACTGTTGCGGCGTTTGCGCAACTGGGCGTGCAACGTCTGGTGCTGCATCTGGGCTCGCAAAAACCAGCAGCGATAGATCATCGTCTGGATGAAATCCAAACCCTGATTCAAGCCATCAGCTGAACGGCGGCCGCCTGATCAGGGTAACGCCTGGTAGGCCGCAGCGCGCATATCATCACCCAGGGGCAGCGAGGCACCCAGGTACTGGGTCATGACCACACCGGTCATCTGCTCCTGGGGATCTACCCAGAAAAACGTTGACGCAGCGCCTGCCCAGCCGAACTCTCCTGTGCCACTTAAGGCCAGCACCTGGCCCGCGTCCAGCATCACCCGGCCGAGCAGACCCCAGCCATAGCCACTGAGCACGTTAGGACCAATGCGCAGGGGTAATTGACTGGCGGGTATGCGATTGGCCTGCAGCATCTCCAGCATCTTGCGCGATAACAGTACCTCGCCGGCGGCGCTGCGACCATCCAGTAACACGCGGGCGAACGCTTGGTAATCCGCCAGCGTGGCGTACAAACCATGACCGCCGCGCTGAAAATCCGGATGTGCCAACGGGTGCATATCGTCCACATCCAGGGCCTCCAACACCTGCGGCTGAATATCCAGACGCGGCATAGCGGTAAGGTCGCCCACTCCGAACATGGGCATCAATCGGTGTTGTTGATCTGCCGCAATCGTAAAACCCGTATCCTGCATGCCCAGCGGGGTAAAAACGTACTCCGCTAACAGGTCATCAAGCGCGCGTCCGGTTGCGCAGACACAGGCATGGGCCAGCACATCGGTACAGACGCTGTACCGCCCACTGCTGCCGGGCTGAAAAGCCAATGGCTGTTCAGCCAATGCAGCCATCATGGCATCGAGAGAACGCGAGCCGTCCGCGACAATCTCTGCCTCTCGATAATAGGGTGCAATATGACAACCCAACATGAAATCGTAGGTAAAGCCCGCGCGATGAGTGAGCAAGTCTTCGACGGTGACGGGTCGCAAAAGCGGTGCAATCTGGCCATCCGGGGTGAGCACACGCAACTGGGCAAAGCGGGAATCCAGTTGCGGCAACATGTCGTAAAAGCGGAGTTTGCCCTGCTCAATGAGGCGCAGCGCCAGCACTGACACTACGGGCTTGGTCATCGAATAGATGCGATACAAAGGCGCGTCGGGCAGAGGCTGTTTTGTTATGGCGTCCGCCCAGCCGGCACGGCCACTGGACAGCACTTCACCCCGCACTTCCACCTGCCACTCGATCCCGCTGAACTTACCTGCGGCCACATAGTCTTCCGCAACGTGACGCAGCCGTTCCACTCGCTCATTCACTATCAACGCCCACCCGTTTGGCACTGGCATACGATGGGCGTGCGCGACAATTGGTCAGCCAGGTCTCCACGTTGGGCCAGGAGGACAGATCGAACTCCACCATGGCCAGCAGGTCCATCACCCCGGCCAGATTCAGGTCCGCCAGACTGAAGTGATCACCCAGCAGATAAACCTGTTGTCCCAGGTGGGCGTCCAGCACCTGCAGCGGCCGCGCCAGACCTTTACCGGCGCGCTCGACAACCGCCTCGTCTCGACGCTCAGGTGGCACAAAAAACTTCTGGATAACAATCTGCATCTGCAGCGGCTCGATCTCGCTGATAGCCCATACACTCCATTGCCAGGTCAGCGACTCCCCCATCAGGTCATCGGGCAACAGATTGCTGCCTGTTTTCTTCGCCAGATACATATTGATGGCCATACTTTCGAATAACTTGAAGTCGCCATCCTGCAGGGCCGGGATCCGCCCATTGGGATTAACCGCCAGGTATTCAGGTTGCTGCGCATCACCGCGAAAAGAGGTAGGCACATGCTCATAGTCCAGGCCCAACTCCTGCGCAGCCCAGATCGAGCGGAACGCCCGGGAGCTGCTGATTCCGTAGAGTTTTGGCTTGCTCATTGTTTCGTCCCCGCAAAAAGGTTTGAATTGAACCACACTTACCCGGCATTACAAAACACGGGCGGGCGGGCAAACTTTTTGCACTGCCAGCGCGACAATTCTGAATAACCGCATCAGTAGAGCCTGAACCATGTCATTACAGCAACGCACTGTGTACCCGCAAAACGGCTCCCCCGTCTGGTTGCCGGTGTGGTGGTTGTGCCTGCTGGTCAGCCTGGTCTCTGGCGGCGTGCACGGTAACGCTGTACACACTCCCGAGGCGTTCGATCGGGTGCACTACCAGCTGCCCTACGACGTCGAGTTTGTCCTGAGCGACGCCCCCTTTGTCGAAGCAAGCGGTGGCTCGCTTGAGGACATCCGCATCACCGTGCGGCGCGGCGAACTGACGCTCAGCCAGAGTCGCGGCTGGCTCAGCTGGATGATCGCGGATGCTGATGATTTGCGCCTGACCATCGGCTACACCCAACTGGACGGCATCATCTTGAGCGGTAGCGGTGATGTTTATGCGCGTGAACTGGATAGCGACCAGATCAAACTCAGTGTGCGCGGCTCAGGGGTCATGGAAGCCGAGCAGGTCAGCGCTAACGATCTGCATCTGTTAAGCAGCGGCTCCGGTGACATCATTCTGCACGACGTCGATGTGGACACACTGAACAGCGCGATAAAGGGCAGCGGCGATATTCAGTTGCGCGGTACAACCAACAACTTTGAATTGTCCATTCAAGGCAGCGGCGACTACCTGGCAGACAAGCTGCGCGCCCAGGAAACCCAACTGAGTATTCAGGGTTCGGGCGACGTCACGCTGTGGAGCGAGCACAGTCTGGATGTTTCCATCATGGGTTCAGGCAACGTCACCTATTACGGCAACCCCCGCGTCACCCGCAGTATTCTCGGCTCCGGACGCGTGCAACGCGCCGGCAGCAACCGCTGAGAACCACGGTTCCCACCCTCCGCCAATGGCATGTATGATATTCCGCTTTAGCCCGGCCTGCGGGTAAACGGCCGGACAAGCCTGACTAAAGGCACACGACACCCGCAAGACATACAATAATCAGGCACCAATGAGGGGGACATATGGCCATTTCCGCGTCTACAACTGAAGAACTGCTGGTTGAGCAGGATGGTTACGTGGTGACAATCACGCTGAATCGGCCGGAACGGTTAAACGCTATCAGCCGCAACATGCTGGATGAACTTTCAGCAAAAATGGTGGAAGCTGACAAAGATCCCGACGTCCGCTGCATCATCCTGACCGGCGCCGGGCGCGGTTTCTGTAGCGGGCTGGATCTGATCGATACCAGCGACCGCATGGATAAGAGCGGCAATCCCAGCAGCGCCGGCTCCAACCGGCCGCGGCAACTGTTTGACCTGCGCGACGCGCCGATTAACGTGATGTGGCACACCGACACGCCGATTATCTGCGCGATCAACGGCGCGGCTGCGGGTTACGGCATGGACATGACGTTGCTGTGCGATATGCGGATCATGGCGGACAACGCCAAACTGGCGGCTGTGACCGCCAAGCGTAATGTTGTTCCCGAAAGTGGTGGCACCTGGCTGTTACCGCGGCTGGTCGGGTGGGCAAAAGCCGCAGAACTGTACTATCGCGGGCGTGTGGTCGGCGCTGAAGAAGCGCTGGAGATCGGCATTGTGAATACCGTGGTGCCCAAGGATGAGCTGATGACCACCGCCAGACAGTGGGCGGAAGAAGTGGCTGAAAACGCACCCATGGCGGTACGCACCACCAAACGCATGATGCGCATGGGCCTGGAAGAATCTTACGATACTGCGGTCGATCACCTGATGGTCCACCTGACCGGCCTGTTTCAGAGTGAAGACTTCGAAGAGGGTCTGAAAGCCTTCATGGAGAAACGCAAACCCAACTTCACCGGTCGTTAGCCCGACCGCGCGGGTGCAGAACAACTGGGGGTAGCCATCAGCTACCCCGCTGCGTCTAACCGCGTTTGGCTTCCTCTTTGATCACCTTGGCACCCTCCGGGTCGACCGGAATCCCATGCACAATACGCGCATTCGCGTGACCAAGCTGTTGCAATGACATGGCCGCCTGCAGTGCGGTCCAGATGCCCTGCGCATCCTGTGCCTGGTTCACGCTCTGCTTGGCTAAGCGCAGTCCCATGCTGGGGCGTTGCGCAATTCTGTCCGCCATCTGCACCGCGAATGGACTGAGTTCATCCCGCTCTACCACATGATTCACCATCCCGCAGGATTTAGCCTCCTGGGCGCTCATAATGCCGCCGGTGAACAACAATTCTTTGGCTTTGCGCACGCCGAACTCCCAGGGGTGACCAAAGTACTCCACCCCATTCACCCCGAATGCCACCACTGGATCCGAAAACGTCGCTTCCTCGCTGGCGATGATAATATCGCACACCCATACCAACATCAGACCCGCGGCGATCACCTTGCCCTGCACCTCAGCGATGGTGGGTTTCGGAAAATTACGCCAGCGCCAACAAAGCCCCAGATACATTTCCTCTTCAAATGCCTGGTGGCCTTCCTGGCCCGGCTTGGAGAAACCACCCCAGTTGCTGACCTGGTCAAAATCTGACATGGGCGCGCGATCACGCATATCATGGCCGGAGGAAAAATGCGGCCCGTTACCGGCCAGAATCACGACTTTTACATCATCGTCCCGACCCGCCTGGTCGAATGCCTGATTGAGTTCGTACAACATCTGCTTGTCTTGCGCGTTACGTGTGTCTGCGCGATCCAGGGCGATGCGCACCACCCCGTTGTCATGCTTTACATATTCGATTGACGAAAAATCTGCCATCTGCGCCCCTGCCCACATACAATTAGTTACCGATCTGGAATCTTAACAACTAACGGCTGAAGAAAGTACATGGCCTTCGAATACCCACAACGCTTCAAACTGGGCTGGCGCTGGTACGCAGCCGCCCTGCTGTTTGGGGCCGGGTTCATCGGCTTGTTGGCCGGCACCGGGGTCAGCGAGCGTGAGGTGGTGAATTCCGGTTGGCTGAGCAAAGCCTACTATACTTTGGGCCTGTTTGTGGTCGGCGGCATGGACCTGGGCGTACCGGTGGGTGGCCCAACATGGGCGCGCACGCTGCTCTGGATCAGCTATTTCGGCGCACCCCTGCTGACCGCGTCCGCAGTGATGGAAGCCATTATCCAGGTTCTGGCACCGGACCACTGGCAGCTGCGGCGCATCCGCGACCATATCATTGTGGTCGGTTCCGGCCGCCTCACCACCAGTTATCTGCGTGTGCTGCGTAAACGTTCCCCCAAGGCACGGGTGGTGGTCGTTGATGCACAGTTTGACGCGGTGCGCGCGGAAGAACTGCGGCACAACTTTCAAGCGATCACGATTACCGGCGATGTCACCCAGGAATATCTGCTGCAACGGTTGCGCCTGCACCGTGCCCGCCGGGTGCTGCTGCTGGGCGACAACGATTTTCAGGCGTTTGAAGCCGCAACAAGAATTCTCACACTGGCGCCCAAACTCAAGGGTCGAGTCATCGTGCACTCCAACAACCTGCGCCTTATGCGGACTGTGCAGGAGACCACTCTGGCAGATCAGGCGGAAATTTTTAACACCTACAATCTGGCCGCCGCCGGATTGGTGCGCACAGAGCTGATCCAGCACTTTCACCAGACCGCCGCCCGCGACCTGGTGGTTATGGCAGGGTTCGGCCGTTTCGGCCAGAGTGTACTGGAAGAGTTACACGCCCATGCGGAGCAGGAAATTGCCGCAGTGGCGGTAATCGATCGCGATGCGGACCGGCGGGTACTGGTGGTGGATGAGCAGGAGCGTATCAGCGCCAACTATCCCCGCACGGTGTTTCAGGGCGATATATCCCACCCGGATGTGTGGCGCCAACTTACAGCCGCCGTAGACCTGAGCAAATCCGAACCGACCATTGTGCTGGGTACGGGTGAAGAACAAAACAATCTGCGGACCGCTTTATGGGTGCAGAAGAAATATCCCAACGCGCTGATTTTTGTCCGCACCAACGATCATTCCAATTTTGCTTTGGCGGCGGGCGGAGAACACGGCATCAAGAACATCAGCATCACCAAACTGGTTGAAGACCACCTGCCGAATCGCTGGCTGCGCTAATGCGTGCGGCGCTCGTGGCAAAAAATTTAAACACGTGCTAAATTTGCCCCGGAATGCACTACGGCGGCGGATATAATGCGCCGAGCAGGGGATCAGACTTGATATTGGGCATACACCACGTTGCTATCGGTGTGCCGGACTTCGATGCCGGCCTGCGTTTCTATCGTGATGTGCTCGGTTTCGAATGTGTTGAACAGACGGAATTTGCCGGCCCAAACCCACCGGTGGAGGCTGCCATCGGCTTACGCGAGCCTGCTGCCCGCATGGCCATGCTACGTGGGGGCAACGCCTATATCGAGCTGTGGCAATACAGCGCCCCGGCGCCCCGCGACCTGCATGCCGACCCCAATGACTACGGCTACCCTCACTTTGCCCTGGAGGTCAAAGACATTCAGGCTGAGCATGCACGCCTCAGCGCAGCCGGCATGACTTTTGTGGGCGACCCGGTGGAGTTTGGCGACAGCGCTGCAGTGTACGGGCGTGACCCGTTCGGCAACGTCATCGAAATTTATGAAATCCGCGCACCCCAGCGGGCGCAGATCGCCAATACCCAGTTGGGCAGCCGCGCCGCAGGAGATAGCGCTGATGTCTGAAACCGGCGCTATCCCATCCGCTGCTGAAATGGCCGACCGCCTGGCCATCCAGGACGTGTTGTACAAACACAGCCGCGGCGTCGACCGCGCGGATGCCGAGTTGCTGAAAAGCGCCTACTGGCCAGACGCTGAGGTGGCGTATGGCGGCTTTAACGGTCCTGCCCACCAATTCTGTGAAGCGCTGCCGAACGGTATCCGAGCATATGCCGCCACCCAGCATCGCGTCACCAACATCAGCATTGATCTGCACGCGGACAACGCAGTGGTAGAGTCGTATGTCACCGCGTATCACTATCGGTCAGCGTCCGAGCAGGATGCTGCAGACACAGAAATGACCTACATCGGCCGCTACATTGATCACATGCAGAAGCGCAACAACGTCTGGAAGATGCTGTTCCGCCGTGTTGTCATGGACTGGAATCAGAACGTTGACGCCACCGCCATACTGACCGGGCCGCCGTTCGAAGGGCTCGCTCGAGGTGCCCGGGCCCCCGACGACCCGTTGTACGCGATGCAGATAAAAGTCTTCGGCTGACACCCACTACACACAATCGCACGAACAAGCACAAAACACAGAACGAACACAGAACGAACATAGAACGAACATAGAACGAACACAGTAAAGGAAACACCATGGACCAACATATTCTTGCCAGCCGCCTGACCAAGGTTGAACGTTTACGTGACGACATTCTCGCCGCCGGTGACGAAGCCCAACAGTTGCGCAGGTTACCGGACAGCATTGTTGAGAAACTGGTGGACGAAGGTTTTTTCCGTTTCACTTTGCCGCCAGAACTGGGCGGTGAAAACGCCAGCTCACTGGATACCATCGAGGTGCTTGAAGCCATCGCCGCCATCGATGCATCAGTGTCGTGGAACGTCATGTTGGGCTCAGAGATCAACGCAATGGCCGTGGGCGGCATGGATCCTGAAATTGCCAAAAAGGTTTATCTGG
>JBCCUW010000130.1:0-9518 GCA_039196385.1 Pseudomonadota bacterium | reverse complement strand
GAACAGAAAGCACTGACCTCGCAGCGCCAGAGCCGTGCGCAGGTGATCAATCAACTGGACGCTGAAACAGAATCTAAGAGTGATGAGTACAAACGGCTGGAGTCAGACCGGGACCGCCTGGAGCAACTGTTGGCAGAATTGCGCCGCCGCGCGAATGCCCTGGACGGGTCAGCCTTTGTGGCTGCCAAAGGCACCCTGCCCATGCCCAGCCAGGGCAGCGTGCGCCACGCCTTCGGCAGCCGCCGCGCAGACGGCCGCCTGCGCTGGCACGGGGTGGACATTAACGCGCCCCAGGGCACCGCGGTGAATGCGGTGTTTCGCGGCCGGGTGATCTTTTCAGATTGGCTGCGCGGGTTTGGCCTGCTGACAATCCTCGATCATGGCAGCGGCTATATGACCTTGTACGGCCACGCAGACAGCCTGACCAAAAAGGAAGGCGATTGGGTGGAAAGTGGCGAAATGATCGCCCGGGCCGGCAATAGCGGCGGCCGCAGTGAAACCGGCGTGTACTTTGAGGTACGTCACAAAGGCAAACCTCAAGACCCCATCAACTGGATTAATCGCTGACAGAGAGAATTGGCCCCTGTCAAAAGCGCCCCGGAACTGCGACACTGCCAGCATGACCCTACGCCCGCTCACCCTGATTGGTATTATTATCAGCATTGTCACCGGCACTTCGCTGGGGGTGCTGCTGCACATCCATACCGGGCACAAATCTCCATCAGACCCAGCGCTGACCCTGACTGAAGCGCTGCGCCACGTAAACGAAAACTACGTGGAAGAAGTGAATCAGACCGAACTGCTGGACAACGCCATCGAGGGCATGATGCGCGGCCTGGACGATCACTCCGGTTATTTGAATCCATCTGCTTATAGCAGCCTGGAAGCCAATACTCGGGGTGAATTTGGCGGCATTGGTATTGAGCTGGGGCTGGTGGACGGTTACTTCACCATCATCAGCCCTATGGACGATACCCCCGCTGATGAAGCCGGCGTTGAGCCCGGCGATCGCATCACCGCCCTGAACGGTGAATCTGTGAAAGGCAAAAAATTGGCGGACATTGTCGAAACACTGCGTGGTAAACCCGGCACTGTGGTGGATGTGCGCGTCAGGCGTGAGGACAATCCTGATCCCATCGACTTTGCGCTGCAACGCGCTGTGATTCAGCTGCAGTCAGTCCGCAGCCGCATGCTCGAACCGGGCTACGGCTACATAAGGATCTCACAATTTCAAAGCAATACCGCCAGCGATGTCACTACTGCCCTGCAGGCACTGGAGCGGGATGCAGACGGCCAGCTGCACGGCCTGGTGGTAGACCTGCGCAACAATCCTGGTGGCACCCTGCAGTCATCAGTGCAAGTGGCAGATCACTTTCTGGAACGCGGGCTGATTGTTTATACCGAAGGCCGGCTCAAATCGAGTCATGCCAAATACCGCGCTACCCGAGGCGATCTGCTGGACGGTGCGCCCATCGTGGTGCTGATCAACAAGGGCTCCGCTTCCGCCTCAGAAATTGTCGCCGGCGCTTTGCAGGATCACGGCCGCGCGCAACTGGTGGGCAGCAAAAGTTACGGCAAAGGGTCTGTGCAGGCGGTGGTGCCGCTGGCTGAGAACCAGGCGCTGAAAATCACCACAGCACACTACTACACGCCGAACGGACGCTCGATTCACAAACAGGGTATTGAACCCGACATCCCGCTGCAGGGTGAAGAAGAGGATTTGCTGGATAAAGCCGTCGCCCTGCTGAAACTGGCCCCAAACCAGGGCCTGCAGGCCCGCGCGGACTAACCCTCACACGCCTGCCGTCGCTTGATATGAGCGACTACTTTTCCACTCTTATTTACTCGAAGCAGCGACCTCTCTAAACTCCAAAGCACAATAATAAGCTGATCCGCACAACGATGGATCAGCCAGAACAAGAAGAAAACTTCGGGGGACAATCTGAATACGCCACAGGGAACCAATTGCCTGTGGAGCCGGCTGTGCATGCACTTGTTATGTGTCTGTGCGCTGGCTCCGGCCTGGCTGCACGCTGCTGATCTTGCCATTGTGATTGATGATGTGGGTTACAGTCTGGAACGCGGCCAGCGGGTGGTGAACCTGCCCGGGCAACTGACACTGGCGGTACTGCCGTTTGCCCCCCACACCGACCAGCTTGTAAGGCAGGCCGTGAGAGCGGGCAAAGATGTAATCGTGCATCAACCCATGGAGCCCCAGGCCGCCACTCGTGAAGAAGAGGAACGCGGCACGCTGAAGCTGGCTATGCAGGCGGAAGAGTTCAACTCTGTTCTAGACGAAGCTTTAGCGGCTGTCCCCTATCGCAGCGGCTTGTCCAACCACACCGGCAGCTTGCTGACTCAACATCGCGAGCCCATGGCACGGCTGATGTCGCAGCTCAGCTGGCGCGGGCTGTATTTTCTGGATTCGCGCACAACCGCCGCCACCGTGGCGTTGGATATGGCCCGTCAGATGGGTGTACCGGCAGTGCGCCGCGATGTGTTTCTGGACCACCACAGGGATCGCCGGGCCATTCACCAGGCATTTGAACAGGCGTTGCGGGTTGCGCGCTATCAGGGTCATGCCGTGCTGGTTGGGCACCCCTATCCGATGAGCCTGGATTATCTGGAACAACGCCTGACCGATTTACCTGCGGATATCCGCCTGGTCTCAGCAGGATATCTGGCCAAACGCCTCTCGCGGCCGCTCTGGAGTGAGCGGGCAGTTGATCGATCTATCCATCCGTTTGGGCATCCGTCTGTCGATCCGTCTAGTCGCCCGGCTGTACATCAAACAGAGCCTGACCCGCAGCTACGTCCAGCGTCCCCTCATATATCGCCCGCCCGGTGATAGCGCCAATCAACAATTGCGGATGATCCACAAAGGCGGCCTTCAGCTCGGTCAGATCATCCAGTGTGGTAACTCCACCTGAGGCAATAACAGGCACACCGGAATCCCGCGCCAGATCAAATGTGGCAGGGACGTTCAGGCCCTCCATCATGCCGTCGCGATCGATGTCTGTGTACACAATGCCGGCCAGCGGCAGCTCCGCCGCCGCCTGGGCCAACTCTGTTGCAGTGACCGTTGAAGTTTTGTCCCAACCATCGGTGGCCACCAGCCCGTTGCGCGCATCCAGGCCAAAAATGATCTGGTGCGGAAATTGCCGCGCCGCTTGCGCCAGAAAATCGGGATCTTCAATCGCCTTGGTGCCAACAATAACGCCAGCTACCCCGGCCTCAACATAAGCTTCCACAATCTCCAGACTGCGTACGCCGCCACCCACCTGCACCGGCACATCACCCATGGCCTGCACCATGTTGTGGATTAACTCGCGGTTTTTCGGCTGGCCGGCAAAAGCGCCATCCAGATCAACAATATGCAAGCGGCGGCCACCCTGCTCACGCCAGTGCACCGCCATGGCCACCGGGTCGTCCGAGAAGACGGTGGCATCATCCATGCGGCCTTGACGCAGGCGCACACACTTGCCTTCTTTCAGGTCAATGGCCGGAATCAGCAGCATTGCTAGAGGCTGCCCTTGGTGGACGGCACCATATCCCCCATGCGCGGGTCTGGAGCGGCGGCCATGCGCAACGCCCGGCCAAACGCCTTGAACAGCGTTTCGGCCTGATGATGCGCATTCTCACCCTGCAGATTATCCAGGTGTACCGTGGCCATGGCGTGATTCACAAACCCCTGGAAAAACTCGCGCAGCAGGTCGACGTCGAAGTTGCCGATGCGGCCCCGGGTGTAGTTGACCCGGTGAAACAACCCGGGACGACCGGACAGGTCGATCACCACACGGGACAGCGCTTCGTCCAGCGGCACGTAGGCGTGCCCGTAACGATACAGCCCGGCTTTGTCACCCACCGCCTGCGCAAAAGCCTGACCCAGCACAATGCCAACATCTTCCACCGTGTGATGATCGTCAATTTCCAGATCACCCGTGGCTTTGATATCCAGATCAATCAGCCCGTGTCGCGCCACCTGGGTGAGCATGTGCTCAAAAAACGGTATGCCCGTGTCCAGATGACAGACACCCGTACCGTCAACGTTCACACTGACGGTAATCTGGGTTTCGCTGGTGTCACGGCTGACCGTGGCGGTGCGTGCTTGACTCATGATGTGCCTCGCTTAAGTGAGCGCGGATTTTATCGGGTAACGCAGGCAGTGCATAGCGCCCCCAAAACGACAGAACAGGCCCTCTACAGCCGGTCCATAAGGCTACCGTGGGGCAGAAATTTGTTGTTGGTGTGGCTCTTGATCCAGCGCGTCAGGGTTGCGTCATAAGTGCCCCGGGACTTCAGTTCCCGCACCAGCGGTACCACCGGCGACTTGTCACCGGCAAGCCAGCCGGAATACAGCTCCTCACCCAGAGTAAAGATGCGAATCAGCGCTTCTATTTCCGTATCGCCGAGTTGGGAAGCCTGCGCAGCCCAATCTGCATGTGTCGCCAGAGACGCATATCGATCCGCCTGCGCCACCGCTTCCGGAGCTGCCGCATTGTGCCCTTCCGCCGGGGCAAATTGCTGTGCAAATTTGACCAGCTCAACCACTACAGCCGCGTCCAACGGTTGCGTCTGGGCGGAAGGGTCAAAAGAGTTTACGGACATGCGGGAAGATCTCCTTGAAAACGCTGATTTGCCAAAATTCAGCGACCGTTATTTTGCCATCTTTCTTTACAAAACTAACACAACTGGAGGCGTGGTTTGTGGTGCAATTTATCTGGCACAAAAGCCGCCAGGTCGAACAAACCGAGCATACCAGTTTTTCGACAAGGCACAGCAGGTTACACGCGGGTTAGGCTTAATGGATGACCGGATTGTCCAGGACAAAAAGCAGCAGTGGTACTACCGCGCACGCGGGGGCCAGCGCATAGGTCCGTTTGGGTCCCGCGAAGCTGCTGAACTGGCACTCGCCAAACAGCTGCGCATATGGGGTGGCGCACCGGCACCCAAAGCCGTCTGGCGGGGTTGGCGACCCAGCAATCTGCTGAAAGGCGGCCTGCTGCGTAAAACCGCGCCAAAAAACTCCCGCCGTTCAGGAAGCTGACAGCGTAACCCACTATACTGCGCCTGTTTATTATTGCCTTTGGACAGACGCGCTTCATGACAATATTGCGTGTGATACTGCTCGTGCTGCTGACCGCTGTGGTGCTGGGAACCGGCCTGGCCGTTTACTGGCTGCAGGACGCGAACAACCTGAAACCGGAAATTGAAAAGCTGATCAGCCAGAACAGCGACTACAACGTGCGCATTCGCGGCGATATGGATTGGCAGCTGTTCCCCCCGCTGACCCTGCGCATGGCCGACGTGGAAGCCCGGCAGGAAGATCAACTTATTGAAGTGGCCCAACTGCAATTGGACATGGATCTGTCTGCCATCTGGCAGGACACCAGCCAGTGGCAGGTACGCGAGCTGCACCTGCAGGACACACGCCTGCAACAGGCAGACAGTGAGCTGCTGGTGCAGTCGCTGGATCTGATGGCCTTTCGCTTCAACCAGCCTGCCCCTTTTGAGCTGACCGCGCAGATGCGTAACTTGGGTCCTGGAGATGACACAACAGCTGAAGAGCAGGAAGCCGCAGCGCCCCTGAGCATGGATCTGGCGGGTACAGTCACCGTAAGGCCCGAGCAGCCTGGCACACCGCAGACCATTGAGTTCAGTGACACAGACTTTGCGCTCAGCCAGGCTGATACACAAGCCAACGGACGCTGCGACATGGTGGTGACTGACACCGGCCAGGCCAACACCGACACAGAAGAAAACACAGGAGAGGATGACACCCTGCTGCCGCTGGATCTTTTGCAGGCTTTCGCGATCCAGGCCAACTGCCAGGTTGCCAGTGCGCAACTGGCCGGCGAAACGTTTACAAACAGCAAGCTTGAGCTGCACAACCGCGACGGGCGTCTGCACGTGATGCTGGATACCCCGGATTTCTTCGCGGGGCAATTGGCCACTGATGTGACCGTGCAATTGGATGAGGTGCCGGTGCAGTGGCAGATTGTGCCTGAAGTGACTGGTGTAGACAGCGAGCGGTTACTGGCCTGGGCAGAACAGGATCTGCAATGGGTCGCCATGATCGGTATGAACAGCACCATGACCATGCAAGGCAATACCGCAGCCAGCCTGGCCAACACGGTACAGGCCCAAAGCACGTTTGACGGCGGTGAAGGCACCATCAATGTGAGCAAAATCAAACAGCAACTGGCGCGCATCGCCTTGTTGTCCGGCAAATCCGAAGAGGTGGCCGCCTGGCCCGATGTGTGGGCTTACGAGGACTTTACGGGCGACTGGCTGGTCAACGGGCGGGAACACACGCTCAACTTTGTGCTGGATAACATGCAGGTAGACGCCAAAGGCGATTACGACTACCTGGCCGAAAGCATCGACATGCTCGCCCACGTTACCGTGCACAATACAGAAAACAGCCCCTTCAAGATCAACCCGATTCTGGCCGGCACTGCCATCCCGGTACGCTGTCGCGGGGATGCCGCCGACCCCGACTGTAAGCTGGACGAGCGCGCGAGCCGCAACATCATCGCCAAAGCGCTGCAGCGCGATGACGAGTCCGGACTGCGCGCGAAGCTGGAGCAGAAGATTGACGAAGAAGTCCCTGAAGAATACCGGGAAACCGCACGCAACATTCTGGAACTGTTAGGCCGCAGCCTGGAACGGACTGAATAACTCGTGGATTGGTTTGCGACCCATTTGCTGAACTGGTACGAACAGCACGGACGCAAAGACCTGCCGTGGCAACAGGACATTAACCCTTACCGCGTATGGATCAGCGAGATCATGCTGCAACAGACTCAGGTAGCGACCGTAATGGGTTACTACCAGCGCTTTATGCAGCGCTTTGCTGACGTACAGAGTCTGGCGGATGCTGACATCGACGAAGTACTGCACCATTGGACCGGTCTGGGCTACTACGCCCGGGCGCGTAATCTGCACAAGACTGCCAGACGTGTAGTGGCGGAGTTCGACGGTACCTTCCCCACCAGCCAGGAAGCCCTGGAAAGCCTGCCCGGCATCGGCCGCTCTACTGCTGGCGCAATCCGCGCCATCGCTATGCGCCAGCCGGCAACCATTCTGGATGGCAACGTGAAACGCGTGTTAACCCGGTTTCATGCGGTAGCGGGTTATCCCGGCGACACCGCAGTGAGCAAAACCCTGTGGACGCTGGCGGAAAGCCATACACCAGATCGAGACACCCACAAATATACCCAGGCCATTATGGACCTGGGCGCCACCCTATGCGTACGCCGCAAGCCCGGCTGCGATATCTGTCCGGTGATGGAGCAGTGTGAGGCCAGAGCACGCCATGAAGTGGAGCGCTTTCCGGAACGCAAACCTAAAAAAGACAAACCCGTGCGACGCGCGAAGATGTTTGTGGTGAGCCTGGATAACAACGCCACCTTCCTGGAGCAGAAACCCATGGAGGGCCTGTGGGGCGGGTTGTGGACCCCACCAGAGCGCTCTGAAGACACGGATGCCGCCACGTTGTTAGCTGAACTGGGTTACACGGAAGCAGATGTGGCCCGCAGCCATGCAGCACCGGAGTTCCGGCATACCTTCACCCACTTTCACCTGGACATTGCACCCATCTACCTGCGCCTGAAAGCCACCACACCCCCACTGCAAGACGGTGACCAGCAGCGCTGGGTGCAGCCGGGCCAGGAAGCGGGGGACAACAAGCCTATCGGACTGTCCGCCCCAGCGGTTAAACTACTGGCCAGCCTGCAAGACCCGTTTGAACAACACCTGAAGAAGTAGTGACATCATGACCCACACCGTGACCTGCAGCCGTTATGGCAAGGAGATGCCGGGCCTGGAAAAGCCCCCTATCCCGGGACCCCAGGGGCAGAAAATATACGAACAAGTGTCGCAGCAAGCCTGGTCTGAGTGGCAGAACCTGCAGACCATGCTGATTAATGAAAAACATCTGAAACTGCTGGATCCGGACGCCCGTAAGTACCTGAGTGAGCAGATGTGGCGGTATTTTAACAACGAAGAAGTTGATCACGCGGAGGGCTACATCCCGCAAAACGACGGTTGACGCCGCGCCGCCACATCGCTTTAATACGCGGCTCTCTGCCAAGGCGTATGAATTGCCGCGGCAACCTCTCTGGCCAGATAGCTCAGTTGGTAGAGCAGGGGACTGAAAATCCCCGTGTCGACAGTTCGATTCTGTCTCTGGCCACCATCTAAATCAAAGACTTCTAACGTATCGCGTGCTATCAGTTTGCGAATCGTATCTTTGTGCCTTCTTGGTGCCCATTTTTTCATCCCATCACTGAAATGCGGGGCCTCGAGGGTGAAGTAGCAAAGGCAGTCCTAACGGTCATTTAGATCAACGGCAATGGGCTTAAAAGCGGGAGTTCTGGCCATTAGCAGACTCCGCCCACGCTAGAACCCTGCTTTCAGTGCCTTTCGGATCCTTACCTTCACCGAAGCGGGTTCATCACGCAGTCCCAGCTCAAGAATCTGAATAGCTTCCTTTTGGAGTGATTGATACTGACGAGCAAGCTCGTAGAAACCGGAGTAGGCCCACGCTCTCACGAACTTCACGTCATCAAGAAGGCAGTCCCGAAGGAAGGTCTCTACGCCGGGCTTGCACTCTACAGATATCGGTACACTAGGCAGGCACTGAAGAACGTGAAGTTTCGACTCCCAGTGCTCAAGACTCGAGATGGACGCGTAGAATTGTCTCCCCAACTCTTCAGGCAGCGTCCCTCCCTGGTCTAGATAACGCTTGATAAGCCAAGAAGCTCCCTTTTGGTGCGACGGATCGGGTAACAGTTGGACAAGCGTTGGAACAAACGCATCGGTGGTGCAGTGCCGGTCATAGACTGCACGTATGTCGTCAGCAGATTTCCCATCCCAAGCACGAATTTCATGACTCAAACTCACTGGATGCTGATCGGTTGCATAGGTCATCGCTTAACACTACTAAATCGACGAATTCTGTCTCTGGCCACCATTCAAATCAGTGACTTAAACTCTTTTCAAGCCCCCGTGACTGTGAGTTCGTGACTCGTTTTATCATTAGGTCGCTCTCAAGCTCCTCAGTCAAGGCGTTTAAATACATCCGCATTGGTAAGGAACGCGTTCCACGCTGCAGTGGGTTTGCTCTGCTGCGCATCTTCGAACTGTCGGGCGAGTGTCCAGACCGTATGGACTTCCTTGCCACCCCCGACAATCCGGCCAGAAAAGGCTGTCATCGCATGCAAGTTGGTACCCGCATCCTGCCAATCCACTTGAAAGGTAATCAGTTCTCCGTTTTGTTGACCGATTACACGATAGCGCTTGTCGAAGGCCGCCCTGCCTTTTGCAGAGCAGTACCATCCGGAAACCGCACCGTCCCGCTGCACAACCAGTTCTATTGTGGAACCATTCTGGTTGATCCACTCCCCATTAATGTCGGGCGTCATGCCTCTATCCTTATCAGTACATGCCAATTGTTTGAGACGATCCAAGTCCCCTTATGCGCGGATTTACTCCTCGCGAAACTCGGTTTCGCG
>JBCCUW010000129.1:0-9526 GCA_039196385.1 Pseudomonadota bacterium | reverse complement strand
GTGAGCATGATCGATCACTTCATCCAGGCGAATCCTTTAGGGAGTTTAAGCGGCTGCCTTGATCACGTTTTCATCAAACCCGTAAATTCTTGCGGCATTGCCAATAAACAGCTTGTAGGCCTCATCTGCGCTCACTGCATCAACGATGTCCTGCCGATAGCGCTGGCTGTTTGGATAAGTGCCTTCATCGTGCGGGTAATCGTTACCCCACATGATGTTATCCGTGCCCGTGAATTTCAGGTTATTTATGGCCACCGGGTCATCCGAGATGGTCACCACGCCCTGTCGCAAAAAGTACTCGCTGGGCTTCATGGACAGCTCGCTGATGCCCAGGCGGCGGCGTTCCTGCATGGCGTCCATCGCCTGCAACGCCCAGGCCAGCCAGCCGCACTCGGCTTCGGTCACCACAAACTTCAGGTCAGGGTGTTTTTCCAGCACCCCGCCGCCGGTGAGGTGCACAATGGGGCCCATGCCGGCTGCCATACCAATGACGGTGGTTGACAGACGTTCCCGCCGTTCAGCGACCCCACCTGCCGACTTTTCCCGCGTAGAAAAATCGTCGGGGCTCATATACTCGACGCTGGCGAAGTCTGTACCGAGAAACACATTGCCGGTAAACACGTGAAAGTTCAGTGGCACCCCGGCTTCCTCCGCAAGATGCCACAGCGGTTCGTAATCCGGGCGATCATAAGGCCGCCAGGGATTTGAACAAGGCAACAACAGCGTGCGAAAGCCCATTTTCAAACAGCGCTCCGCCTCGCTCACCGCTTTGATAATGTCATCAACCAAAATAATGGGGGCCGCCACAAACCGGTCCGGCCGGGGCGAAAACGTCTCGTGGACAAAGTCGTTGTAAACACTCGCCAGTGCGTAATTCAGCTCAGTATCACCGCCAGCACCCAGCGCCAGGAACTGATTCGGAAACACCACTTCAGCCGCGACACCGTCCTGTGCCTGCAGGGCCAGGCGCTTGTCCAGATCGCGCCCGCCGCTGGGATCCTGGCGAAACTCACGCATCAGTTCGTCTGGCGTCAATTCGCGATGCAGGTCCGGCATAAACAGTTCACATCCCAGCAGATTAACAATAGCGCCCCCCTCTACCTGGCGCGTACCAATGGCAACACGGGCCTGCAGCGCGGCCGGGAGGCGTGCAAACAACTCTTCGGGTTCATTCACGTGGCCATCAGCGGAAATCACTGGATAAGGTAAGTTGCTGCGCATCAGAACCTCCAAAGTTCACTGTTGTATGAATGTTATCAATCGATAACTTTGCCTTGGAGAGTATGTTATCGTTTGATAACATTGTCAAAACTAATTTTGATGACAGATATGAACTCTCCCAGTCAGCGAGGTGGCGGCACCCGGGACAAAATTCTCGTGGCTTCAGCCAGACTATTTACTGAACGCGGCTACGTCGGCACCACCACCCGCGACATTGCTGACGTGGTGGGCATATCGCAGCCGGGTCTCTACCGGCATTTCCCGGCGAAAGCTGATATTTATCTGGCCCTGGCGGATGAGATTCTGCAACCCTGGCTGTCCAGCGCGCAGCAAGCCCAGCATCTGGATGTTTCACCGGCGCACCAACTACTCTGGCTGCTGAACAGGATATGCTGGGCCTGCGCAGCGTCACCATACGAGTTTGCCTTCCTGTTAACCAATTCCACCGCCACAGATTCGCGCCTGGACGCGCCACGCGAAACCTACGACCAAGTGTTGAAGCTCATGAGAAACGTGGTGCAGGACGGCATTAACCAGGCTCAGTTTCGCCCGGTCGATGTCGATATCGCCCTGCATCTGTGCATGAGCCTGACCGACCTGTTGATCTTCCCGACCGCTGGATCAGCCGAAGACAAGATCAACGAAATTCTGGCACTAACCGCGTTTGGACTGATTCAGGAGCGAGCTGTCGCCAACGAGGCACTGGCATGGGTATCCACCGAAGATAATTGAACGACATCTCATCAGCGCTCCAGATGACACATACCTTAGCTAACAGCGCGTTCACTCTTGCTCAGTAATCCGCCAGTGTCGATCTGAGCGCTGTGCATGCCACATCTCAGCATAGCGTCCCTGCTGGGCCAGCAAGGTCGAGTGGTTACCCTGCTCAACAATCTCACCCGCTTCCAGCACAATGATATTGTCGGCAGCCACCACGGTAGACAACCTGTGGGCAATCACCAGCACCGTCTTGTCCTTGACCAGTGAGTCAATGGCCCGTTGCACTGCCACTTCGCTCTCGGTGTCCAGCGCGGAAGTGGGTTCGTCAAGAATCACAATCGGTGCATCTTTGAGGATCGCGCGGGCAATGGAAATACGCTGACGCTCGCCGCCCGACAAGGCGCCGCCAATCTCACCAACGCCCGTATCGTAGCCGTTAGGCAATGCCATAATAAACTCATGGCAATTCGCCGCCGTCGTTGCAGCGACGATCTCTGCATGCGTGGCATCAGGTTTGGCGATACGAATGTTCTCCCCGATGGAATCATCAAACAGATAGACGTCTTGAAACACCACGGAAAAGTACCCCATCAGCTCTGCCTGGGTCATACCTCGAATGTCTGCCCCACCAATGGAGACCGCCCCTTGTTGTGGATCCGCAAACCGCGTCAACAGTTTAGTTATGGTGGTTTTACCGCTACCTGACGTACCGACCAGGGCGGTCAAACTCCGCTCCGGCACTTCGAAGGACACATTCTGCAGCACCTGCTCTTCGGTGCCATCGTACGCAAAACTGACACCGTCAAATACAACGTGTGAACCCCGAGACTCCGCCTTACCGGCCATCTGCGGCAATGGTGGCACCGCCAACAGTTCACTGATGCGGTCGATGGCAGCTTCCATGAAATCAAACATCGCTGACATGTTGGCAAACAGGGCCAGGGGTTCACTGAAGCGTACGGCAATCACAATGAGGGCCAGTACCGCAGCAACACTCAATGACTCGCCCAATACCCAGTAAATCGCCAGACCGGTAATCACGAGTATACCCAGCTGAACCAGCGCAGACATGATAATGCTGGGCAGTGTGATCAGTTTTGTGCCGGCCACCTGCGCTTCACGCAATCGGGCCAGAGAAGCTTGCAGGCGTTGTGACTCGGGGCCAACCTGGCGCGTCGCCCGCAGCACGCTCAAACCCTGAGTGTATTCAACAATATGCGACGCGGCGTCCGCATGAGCGTGCACCGAAATTCGATTTTCCCGTGCTGAGGCCGCGCGGATGGCTCTGAACACAGGGATTGCCATCGGAAATAACAACAGCATGGCCACCGCCAGACGCCAGTCCACAAAAAACGTCGCAATCACCGTGACCGTGGGTGCCACCATAGTGTTCAAGACAACACCAAACAATCCACCCGCAATAGAGACCACATCATTAACGTTACCCGTCAGCACGCTGTTCAGATCGCCGGTGCGACGCTTTGCCAACTGTTCCAATGGCATCTTCTTGAGCTGTTCGCCCAGATTTGAACGTGTCTCATCCGATACCTCGATATACACCCGCCAGCCACCATGCGACTCGCCCAGGCGCAGGAGCGCATCCACCAGGACAAGAGCCACGATTGCGCCCACATACCACCAGACGTCATCCGAGCCCGTGGCCAGCGCACTGAACAGAGGAAAAAGCAAGGCATAAGCCAGGCCCTGCGCTACCGATGCCAATACGGAATAGCGCAGCGAACCGCGCATAACATCAGCCTTGGTCCCACAGGCGTGAATCATATTGCGAAAAGTCTCGATCATGATGCCTCCTGAGCTTCGTCGTCTGTCGTGGTGCGTAAACCCCAGTCCTGGGCTTGCTGAAAGTGGGACCACAACTTGGCATACCGGCCGTGATTCGCGACCAGCTGTTCATGGGTACCAGCCTCCGCTACGCGCCCTTCGTCCAACACCACAATCTGATGCGCATCGGTCACCGTAGACAGGCGATGGGCCACCACAATCAGCGTTTTACCGCGTGCCAGCTCTGCCAGGGCCTGATGAATCTTCGCTTCGTTATCCGGGTCCGCAAACGCCGTCGCCTCGTCTAATACAATGATCGGCGCATCCTGCAGAATCGCCCGGGCAATGGTGATTCGCTGCCGTTGTCCGCCAGACAAACTGGAGCCGCGCTCACCGACCACAGTGTCGTAACCGTTGGGCAACTCACCAACAATAAAATCGTGCGCCTGCGCCGCTTTGGCTGCCGCGACAATTTCCGCATCGGTTGCATCCGGTTTGCCCAGGCGGATGTTGTTGTTAATCGAATCACCCAGCAGAAACGGTGACTGAAAAACAAAGGCGACAGAACTCAACAGTTGATCAGCGGTCATTTCCCGCACGTCAACACCCCCCACCAACACGGCGCCGTCCGCCACGTCCCAGAACCTGGGAATCAACTGCGCAATCGTGCTTTTGCCTGCGCCGGACGGTCCGACCAGAGCAGTGACCGTACCTGCAGGCATCTTGATGCTGACGCCACTGAGAGCATCGTCTTCGCGGCCTTCGTATCTGAACGTGACGTTCTGCAGCTCCACCGAAGCGTCACGCGGGGGTTGGCCGACAGACACTTCCGGAATCAGTTCTACCCGGCGCAGCTGACCAATGCGCTTCACCGCTGCTGCGGCATTAATCAGCAGCTGCTGCAGCCAGACAATTGGCACAATAGATTCGGTAACAGTGGGCGCCAGCAGCAGAAACATCATCAGGATCGGCAGTTCAATCATGTCAGCCCGGTACATCGGTACCCCGACTGCCAGCAACACCAGAACAGTGGGCAATGCCGCAAACAGCGTTCGTGCGATATAGGCACCGGTCTGTGATTGGCTGGTCCACTCGCGCATGGTCACCGTGGCGTCATTCAACGCAGCGCGGTAACGGGCAAACGAGCCGGAGCCGTCATCAAACGTGCGCACCACGTGCATACCTTGCACATACTCGTTGATGACCCCATTGATCCGCTCAGCGGCATCATCAACGCGTTTACGGGCGACATCGTAGTCGCGAAAAGCAAATGCCATGCCGATGAGACCCACCGGGAACAAGGCCAGCGATAACAGCGCCAGGCGCCAATCCAGGATCAGCATGAGCACAATACCCAGAATGGGCGCAGAAAAAGTCTTGGCAAACAGCGGTGTACTGTCTGCGACAAAAGCATGCAGCGCGCGTACATCATCGAGAACAATTTTCTTCAGTGCGCCAGATCCGGCATTCACCACATAACCCAGCGGTACCTGCGCCAGCCGCGTGGTGAGTTCAGTGCGCAGGATCTGTTCCAGCCGAAACGCACCCAGGTGAGAGATGCGAAACGACAACGCGCGGCAAACAAATGACAGCGCAACCAACCCAACACTGACGCCAAGCAGCGTCCAAAGATAAGGCCCATCCGGCACAGGTGCGGTAATTTCCCGCGAGATCGGCAGGAACAGCATGATGGAACCTAACCAGGCGATCAGACTCAACAGGGATATCGCCATCCCCGTGTAGATTTCGCGATTGACCGGCGCAATGACCGACCAGAGGCCGGGTTCTTCCGGCGCTTCCTGACTGTGAGCACTCATGAACGCATCCTTATGATGTTAAGGGTTGAACCACATCGACAACCCGTTCCGGGGTTGGTTAAGATAATTAAACGCAATTGCTTATCATTCTCATTCCTATGAGAATTAAAGTAGAGGAGGATTAGATGTCTGAACCACGCACAAGAAACTATGCCGCCAACGTCGTCGGTATCCTGTTTGCCACCGCGCTGCTCGCGGCCATCATTTGGCGCCTGCCCATCAACGGTTGGGGTTCCATCCTGTGGTTCCTGACCATGGCCGTCACCGGCATCATCCGCCGGCCACATGAACAGCTGGCCAAAGGCGTTGCCACCCAGCAATCGAGGCAGGACCTGGTTGAGAATCTGCTGCTGTTTGGCGTTGTCCTGGGCTCCGCGCTGTTGCCCGCACTGCACCTGGTCACTGGCGTTTTCAGCTTTGCGGATTATGAGGCGCCAACACTTTTGCTCCTGTGCGGCGTGTTGTGCGCAGTGCCGGGCCTCTGGCTGTTCTGGCGCAGTCACGCTGACCTCGGACACAACTGGAGCTTCACTCTGGAAATTCGCGAAGATCACGGCCTGATCACCCGGGGTATCTACACACGCATTCGCCACCCGATGTACGCCGCCATCTTTCTGCTCTATGGCGCGCAAGCGCTGTTCATCCACAACTGGATTGCAGGACTGTCCGGACTGGTGGCGTTCGGACTGATGTACGTCATCCGGGTTCCAATTGAAGAGGCGATGATGCGTGAACAGTTTGGCGAGGCATATGATGAATACTGCACGCAGACCGGCCGGATGCTGCCACGACTGGGCAGTTAGTCCGGCATAGAGTAGCTCAGCGCGGCCAGGACGTATGTGATTCATCGATAAAGTAATCATGGCGATGTACGGTGTTGCCGTGTCGATGCTCAAGGGCAACTACGTCCGGCTGTGGATAGGCAGCGGCACAGGCGATCCCCGCAGCCAGTGGTATCAGGCCCATGACCGCAAAAGTGACGGGCCAATTGTCAATGGCACCCATCAACCCGGCGAACAGATAGGTAAACAACCAGCAAGCATGTGAAACGGTAAAATTTGCGGCAAAAAATGCAGGCCGGTGCCGTTCATGGCAGGACGCGCGCACCACAGCACCCACTGGCGTCTGCACCAGGCCCAGGCCCAGACCAACACCGAGCCACATCAATGCGAGACTTTGCCAGTTCGCCCCGAACACACCGGCAAGTATGCTGCCGGCCATAACAAAGTTACCCACCACCAGCAGCGTACGCGGTGACCAGGATGATCTGGGGACTAACATGGCACCTAACGCTGTGCCCAGCCCGGCGGCGGCCAGGGTCAGCGACATCGTGCTGGCTGACTCACCCAGATGCTGTTGGACAAATACCGCGGTATTCACGATCACCATGGCGCTGGCCGCAGCGACCCCGATGTACGCCAGCGCAACCGCACGTAGCCGTGGTGTTTTCAGGTAGGCAATAATACCCCACCAAGGGTCGGTGGCCGCGCTTGCGGTTGGCGAATGCAGCAGAGTGGTGAGCCCGATCAACACCGCAGACACCACAAAAGTGAATGCATTCAGGTAAAACAAGTCGCTGAAACTGATGATGGTCAGCAGCACCGCAGCGAGCAGAGGACTCGCTATTTGTTCAACGGAGCCCGCCACCTGCGCCCAGGACAAGGCCTTAAGATAGGCTTTTTCGTTTTTTACCACTGCAGGCAAGAGTGCCTGATAGGTGGGGGTAAACAATGCAGACGCCGCACTGACCACGCCAATGGCCATATAGATCTGCCACTCGCTGACAATCCAGGGCATCAGGAAAACTACACCGGCGCGCAGCACATCCAATCCAATCAAACACTGTCTGGCCGGGAGCCTGGCACTGAGGACACCGGCAAATGGCGCCACGGTCACGTACGCAATCATTTTAATGGCCAGAGCAATGCCCAGGACCGTTGATGCGCGCTCGGGCGCAATGTCTATGGCCAACAATGCCAACGCAATCGTACTGACCCCGGATCCAATCAACGCAATGCTATGCGCCGCGAAGAGTCGCCTGTACGCGGGCAAGGCAAATGGTGAATTGGCGAGGCTAGAAATCATAGCATTGATAGTTAACATCATTAATTTAATATTGCAAATCATTATCATTTAGGAATAATGCCCATCTAAAGCTGAATAGAACCTGCTCCGCACATGCACGCCGCATCGAAGCGTCTCGGAGCTAAATGTTATGTTATAACGTTATTTTCTGATTGCAGCACTAACACCATTTTGATCTGGGGACACCTATGAAGACACTTCTGGCAGCTGCCACGCTATGCGCGCTTTTATTTAGCGCATCTGCAACCGCCGACGATGAGGCCATTGAAGAAGTCGTAGTGATTGGGAGCAAAACCGATAGCACTCGGCAGGATTTAGGCACCAGCGTTGGGTACTTTGATAGCGAACGCATCAAAACCGAAACCATCTACAACGTCGAAGACATATTCGACCGCACAGCAAATGCCTTTACAGGCACAGCCTCATTTGGGGCATACAGCATTCGCGGTGTGAACAACAATGGCATCGCCGGTGCCTACAACAACTCCAATGCCCTGGCGTCAATTGTCCTCAACGGCGTTGCTCTGGGAGTGGCCTCGGGGGACTACATCAAACCTTCCATGTTTGATGCGGCTTCCGCCGAAATTTTACGAGGACCACAATCATCCCTGCAGGGGCCAAATTCTTTGATCGGTGCGGTGTACATCAACTACAACCGCCCACAGTTTGAGAACAACGAGGGGTTGGTGCGTGTGGAGGCTGGGGAACTCGGTACGGTGCGCGCCAGTCTGGCGCAGAACTTCGAGCTGGTTGACGACACGCTGGCTGCACGTCTGGTTGTGGAAAAGCGCGAGACAGATGGCGACGTGGAGAACACCACCACCGGGACTGACAACGTCCAGCGCGAGGATGAAGAGTCCGTGCGCCTGGGGCTGCGCTGGCGGCCGCGTGGCGACGAGCAGCTGACGGTGGATCTGACCTACATGCACAACGACTCTGACTCAAACGCGTTTGGGCTGGTGGTGCCACCACCAGGCGGCGACCTGTTCGATCGTGAGCAGCCCTACGACGTCGACGATGAATATCCATCCGACTTTGATCAATTGGCGTTGGAGGTCAGTTGGCAGATGAATGAGTCGTGGCGGTTTACCTCGGTCACCGGCAACAGCAAGTTTGACCTGGAGCAAGGTTTCGACGGCGACCTGACCGCCTTTGACCTACTGAGCGTGTCCGGCTTCATCGAGGAAGAACTGTTCAGCCAAGAGCTGCGCTTAAATTATGACAGCGAGCGTCTGGACGCCTTAATCGGTTTGTTCTACTCCGAGGGCGACTACAGCACCGGCTTCTCCGGGGTCGGCATATTTCCTGACGGCATGGGCGGCGTGGCGCCATTCAATACCACCACCGACAACACCGAAAACATCGAACAGCTTGCCCTGTTCGGCCAGGTGTCCTGGCGCATGACCGACAATCTGCGACTGACCTTGGGCGCGCGCCTCAATCGGGAAGAGCGCGATACAGAAAATTTTGCCGACAACAACGGCGTGGTCAGCAATCTGTCCGACAGCGAATCGTTTGATCAAATTATACCGACGGCTGAGCTGGCCTGGCTGATCAGCGACACCACCTCGATGGGTTTCAAATACGCCCGCGGTTTTCAGGCCGGCGGTATCGCTTTTGCCGTATTTCTAGGTCAAGCCAACGCTTACGATGAAGAGTTCACCAACAACTACGAGGTATTTGTCCGCCATCAGTCCAGCGATGGCCGGCTGGTTATTAATGCGAATGCCTTCTTTATCGACTGGTCGGACCAGCAGGTGACGTCGACCTTACCCGGCGGTTTTCCAGGCTTCGATGACCAGGTTATCAATGCTGGCGAGTCGGAGGTTCGTGGCCTGGAGGTTGAAGTGGAATGGCAGGCTTCTGACTACCTGGAACTGTTCGGCAGCATCGGCTTCGTG
>JBCCUW010000128.1:0-9571 GCA_039196385.1 Pseudomonadota bacterium | reverse complement strand
TTGCTTTGCTCCGGGTCCTCTTTCAACGCCCGGCCAAAAGCCCGTGGATGTGGTCTCGAGATGATCGAAAGTGACAAGACTCTTACCTCGTTCAGTAAGGCAGTCGCCCAGGCCACCCCACCGCCCCAATCATGTCCCACCAGATGAAATTTCTCGTATCCCAGCGTTTCCACCACGGCCAGCACATCGTTCACAAGGAACTCAACGGCATATGGATCAATGCCTTCCGGACGTGCACCCGGGGAGTAACCCCGTTGATCGTAGGCACAGACTCTATATCCATGTGCAGCAAGATGACTCAACTCACGCCGCCAGGTGTAGCGTGTCTGCGGAAAACCGTGCAGCATCACCACAAGCTCACCGGTGGCAGGACCGCCCACATCAGCAACAAACTGCATCCCATTGGCCTGGATAAGCATCGTGGTTACGTCGGAAGCAGCGGGTTTTTGTTTCAAGCTTGCTGCCCTCGCACAAGTTTCCCCGGCAACTGATCTGTAGGTTCGCCGTCCGCATACGTCATCACGCCGGACACGATCGTCGCCAGGAAGCCTTCAGTGGGTTGCTCCAGCCGTCCCGCCCCGGATGGCAGATCATACACAGTACGCGGTGGCGCCAGTTTCAAATTGTCGAAATCTATCACGTTCAGGTCGGCCTTCTTACCTTGCTGAATTAGACCCCGATCATTCAAACCAACCGCGGAGGCGGTATCCAACGTTTGTGCTTTAACAAGCTGAGCGAGCGGTATACGACCAACCTCTCTGTCTCGGCCCCAGTGTGTCAGCAGGAACGTTACAAAGCTTGCATCGCAGATGAGCCCGACATGCGCACCCCCATCGCCAAGTCCCATGACAGTGTTTTCCGCAAGAATCATTTCGCGGCAGACCTCCAGGTTGCCATGGGCGTAGTTAACGATGGGCGTATACAGAAGACGCGTCCCGTCAGCTTCGAGCATCGCGTCGTACGCGAACTCGGCTGCAGATTTTCCAACCGATATTGCCAGCGAAGCGATTGATGACGACGGATCGGGCTCATAGTTGAACCGATCATTAACAACCCAGACGCGCTCAAACGATTCGTTTTCGAGCACTTGCTGCAGCAATCGCCGCTTGAACTCCGCGCCTTGCATCGCTGCCACCTTCGCGGTCAATGACAGGTGCTCAATATCTTTGAACGCATCGCATTCCATAAACGGATGTCGCGACGACGTTAAACCCATCAACAAGCCTATGGCACGTGGAGCAACCTGGCCTTTGACAAGGCGACCATTCACGTTCGCTGCATCAATTTTGTTGAGAATACGTCGCCAACGCTCGGGATTCCGCCCGGCTTGCCCAAGCGAAATAGACATTGGCGCGTTCGCCGCATCCGCCATCGCCATTAATCGATCAAACTCACTATCGATGACTTCAAAATCAGAAATCATCTCAATCACGCCGGTACCGGCTTGCGCCATCCCTTTCGCAATACCCACCAACTCCGCCTCTGCGGCAGTCAGGGTAGGCGTGGGTTCACCAGTGATACTGCGATGATTCAGCGTTCTGGAGCTGGAGAACCCAAGCGCGCCCGCCTTGATCGCTTCAGTTGTGATCTGCCGCATCCAGGCGATGTCAGCCTCGGTGGCTGCTTCGCGCTGAGCACCCCGCAAACCCATCACATAAACTCGCAGCGCGGCATGCGGTAACTGGGTTGCAATGTCCATGTCATAAGATCGAGAACTCAAGAAATCCAGGTATTCGGGGAACGTTTCCCACGCCCAAGGGAGACCTTCATGCAGCGCCGTGCCCGGAATGTCCTCAACCCCTTCCATCAGCTCGACCAGTACTTCATGGTCCGTCGGTTTAACGGGTGCAAAGCCAACCCCACAGTTACCCATGACCGCGGTGGTTACCCCATGGTGACTGGAGGGATACATGCGGCTGGACCAGGTCGCCAAGCCATCATAGTGGGTGTGGATGTCAACAAAGCCCGGGGTGACCAACGCACCGTCAACCTGCAATTCACGCCGACCTTTGCCGCTCACCCGCCCGAGTTCAACAATCACACCATCATTCACAGCGATGTCCTGGGCAACGCCATCCGCCCCTGAACCGTCAAGAACGGTGCCACCTCGCACAACTAAATCGTATTCAGCCATAATTGATTCCTTCCTGAGTTTGAAAACGCTTGACCCAAACAGGACTGTTCCCGTCAGAAAACGAGGTGACCGGCGCTGACTTCACACACCGGACAGAAAAAGCCCACTCCTTGGCAACCGGGTCGCGCCTGACCTTGTGGACGTCCCCGCGAAACGGCGAGGTCACGGATATCCAGAACACGGATCTGTACCAGGCGAGTTCAGCGCTGTGCTCTGTACTTGTCCACAAATCGCCGAAACGGTTTTCGCCACTGATCCGACCATTAAATCCCGCACCAGAAGGAGTGAATGAAAACCCCGATGCGTTAACTCTGCTTCTTTCTAAATCGGTCCATCGATATGCTGTGTCATAAATTTTAAGTACTCTGCTGTCGCCTTGCTCGCCTCTCCATCCACTTGCCTGTGCCTGACCCGCACTCATCCCCACCGCAATTTCCAACTGCATGAACTCTGCATCGGATGGGACTTTCCACCCAGAGGGGCAGATGCCTGAGGGGTGGGTCACATGCGTAAATCGATAAAGACCGCCATGCCCCGTCAGATCAAAGAACAATGCGCCGGAAATCGGGGTTCCGTCACGGTAGCGCAGCACCTTCAGGTTTGAATCCAGCCAGCATTGGTCGCCAATCTGGATGCCACGATACTGATGCCCATCAATATCGACGACTGAGTCCGCGCAGACGGGGTTACTGAGCACCTGGCCTTCAACGCGTTCTGCAAATGCCGGCAGAAGAAACAAAACCGCCACCACACCGCCCAGGATCAGCAAGATGACCACCACACGAGTCAATCGACTGCAGCCAACAACTTTGACAACTTATCGCGCGCTGTCGTGTATTCCTGAATGAGGTCTGCGCACAACTGACCGACCGGTAATACGTCCTTGGTGGCGCCAATACCGTGCCCAGCGGACCAGATACCGTTGTAACGCTGTTTGGATTGACCGTCCGAAGTCATCACTGCGCCTGGCTTTGTCACCGCGAGTTCTTCGAGATCAATCCCCGCTTTCACCAGACTGGGCGCGTACCAGTTTGCGGGGGCACCATCTAAGGCCGCTGACAAAAAGATATCCGTCGCGGACCCTTCAATCATACTTTGACGATAGTCGTCTGGCGCATTGGACTCATGCGTGGCAATGAACCGAGTACCCATATAGACCATTGACGCGCCCATAGCCTGAGCTGCCAGAATATCGGTACCGCTTGTTAATCCACCTGCAAGAATGATCGGTTTGTCCGTGATTGCTTTGATTTCACTGACAAGAGCAAATGGGTTCAACGTTCCGCAGTGTCCACCGGCGCCTCCCGCCACAGCGATGAGCGCATCAGCACCAGCTGCAACTGCTTTCTCAGCATGCCGCGCGGACGCCACATCGTGGAAGGCCACCCCACCATAGTCATGAATACGATCAAACACATCGGTTGGTGCGCCCTTTGAGGTGAGTACAATCGGGACTTTGTGTTTTTCAACAAGCTCAAGGTCACCTTCGTACCGGGCATTACTGGGATGCACCACCAGGTTAACAGCAAAGGGCGCGGGTTCTTCACCCGCGTCTTCTGCGACCTGCAACGCCTGTTCAGTTTCCCGCAGCCATTGCGCAAACACTTCTCTGGTTCGCGTGCAATGGGCGGGGTAACTACCGATCACCCCTGCGCGACAGGATGCAATCGCCATCTTCGGGTTCGACACGAGAAACATTGGCGCAACGATGAGCGGAATTTTTAATCGCGCGCCAAAGTTAAACGGTAAACTCATGCATCCTTTCCATTGTTCAATGACAGATCGTCCTGCGCTCAATTTCGCCGCGTTTAGTTAAAAAAGTAGCGGAACTCAGCACCTATCCGGCGTCCCTTTGCCAGCCCAGCGAGGTGAGCACCGTCCGGTAGATTGATCTCGGTGCTTTGGGTATAGATCGCCTGGTCCGTCAAATTGCGGCCATAGATCGACAATTCCCAGTTACCGCCATTCGGTGAGAGCGCAAAGTTCACGTCAATGGTATCCACTGAACCGCGACTGGCCGTGTTGTCGTTGTTAAACACATTATCGCGGTGTGTATAGAGCAGTTGTGACGCCAGGTTATAATCACCAATCTGGATATCGTGCAGCAGTCCGAAGTTGTACATGAGTTCCGGGGTGTTAGGTAGTTCCAGACCGAAGTCAGTCTGATCAACCACGCCATCCGCATTCAGATCCGCATCAATGTCCTGATATTCGCCATCGTTCATGCCAATGGCATACGTGAGCGTCAGCGAATCGGTTATGAAGGCTCGCCCGTCCAGCTCAACACCGGTGAAGCGCGCTTTTGCAACATTGTCTGAGGTCTGAGACAGATCCGCCGCTAAAGCAACGCGTTGCAGATCCGTCGCTTCAAGTACAAAGAGCGCGGCGTTCAAACGAAATCTGTCACTGACGTCCCACTCTACGCCCACTTCGACCTGATCCATCCGCTCTTCATCCACCGGAATTCGATCATCAGCCACGTTTGAACGACGTAAATTGAAGTTTCCGGCACGGAAGCTGCGCGAAATCGAGCCGTACATCATTGTGTCATCGTTCACGTCCCATGTGACGCCAGCCCGAAAAGACAGATTGCTCCACTCGTCCGAATTTTCCAGGTCAACAATGCAGGTGCCGTCACCCACAACAAAACCACAACCCACAAAGCGTTGTGAACCTTCAAAAACACGGTTGTTGTTCAAGGCATGGCTGGTCGTGGACTTTTCTTCATCGGTCCAACGCAACCCGCCAGAGATTGTGACGGTGTCCGTAATGTTGTAATCGACATTGGCGAAGACACCCCATGTTTCAGACTCCTGAGTGCCTCCACCGCTACGGTTCATCCAAGTCGGTAAGGCGTTGATGCGCAAAGATTGGTTCGTCTCGCTGGCGAGCTCAACATCCAGGTAGTAAAAACCTGTTGTCAGATCAAAGTCGCCGAACGTGCCAAAGTAACGCAACTCGTTGCTCCAATGTTCAACCTCGTTACCACCCCACGCCGGGAAAGTGGCAAACGGGGTGCCATCAACATCGCCCTGTGATGTCTGCTCCAGATCACGCCAACCATAGATATTCGTGATTGTGCCGTCACCAAAAGCCACATCGATTGTCGTTGTGAACGTCACGGAGTCGACGCGTTGCTCGAAGAAGTGGTCCAGCACATCACAACCAGGACCTACCTCGAACCCACGACAGCTGCCCACCATTTCAGTAGCAAAATCCAGTTCACCCTTTTCAAAGAAACCACCACTGCCATCGGGGCGCAGACGATTGTCTTGTCGTTCATGGGACTGGTTGACGAGACCGGTGCCATCCTGATCAAAGTACTCGTATTGTATTAAGAAGTTGACGCTGTCAGTTGCATCCCAGGACAAAGCGCCGCGCAGGATGGTGACTTCATTCTCGCCCCAGTCCGAACCATCGAACTCGTTCTCAAACCAGCCGCCATCATCATTGCGATAGGCCGCAATTTTGCCGTTCAGGCCTTCTGCCAGCGGACCAGTTACCGTGCCACTGAAAGTAAAATCTTCACCCGTACCGCGAAACCCGGAGTCAGCGCGTATCCGTAAATCTGCTTCAAACTCTTCGGTGGGTTTTTTGGTCGTGACCAGGACAGCACCACCGACAACATTACGGCCCTGGAGCACACCTTGCGGTCCACGCAAGATTTCAATGCTGGCCAGGTCAAAATTATCGAACACGGTTCCCTGTCCCGTGGGGTTGTACACCCCGTCAACAAATACCCCTACAGTCGGGTCGACAGACAGGATCGAACTGGTGGGGGTCACACCTCGTATACTGAAAAAGGCGGTCCCCTGGGTGGTAATGGGCTGAAGGTTGGCATTCGGCGCCAGAAAAGCAATGTCAGACAGGTCTTTAAACTTGAGCGCGTCCATCTGCGACTCACCAATCGCAGTTATTGCAATCGGTACATCCTGAACGTTTTCAACAACACTCTTTTTGGTTGCTGTGACAACAACCTCTTCTATGAGTCGATCACGTGCGGTTTGGGCGAAAACTACGGGTACAGCAGCTATCGCCACCAACGCGGTGATCGTATATCGATATAGTTTCATATTCTCTCCATTAACCGCATCCCTATGCGGGTCAATGGAGGTTATCGACTCTGTGAATACGCAACTGTCAAATTGGCGACAATCTAATTGTTATGCAGGTGACCCTGAAGCTGCAGGGGCGGGCCTCGCCCTCAAGAACAGAACCGCTCCGTATGTTCACCAACATCGGGTGAGTTCAAACGGATGGTCATGGGTTGACGAGCAAACTGAAACGGGAAACCTTTAACCATTGCACCATCCGGACTGCGGGCAAAAACATCGATACCGCGTTCCGTAAAACTGGCGTGCATTAACGAACCCGAGTTTACCGGTGCCGCACCTACCTTGAGATCTCGGAGTGTTTGCATCAATTCTGCCGCCGTGAACTGTCGTAACCAATCATCGAGACTGGTATGCGCATCGCCAAAACCTTCCGGCGGCTGGAAGGCAACCCATTGATCATCAGATGTCCTGAATGCCTGACCATTGTACTGAGGTGTGAGGTCAAGCCCGGCAGATGATTGCTCAATCTCTTCGCCAGCCAAAAAGACGGCGACATCGCGCTGCGAGATATCCAACTGCATGCCGCGAGTCTCTCCCGACAGAGCCGCGGTAATGACCGCCGCTGCATAAAGCACAACAGTTTGGTCCGGGTAGTTCACATTACGACCCGTGATGTAAGGCGTACCATCGCTGTAACACAGGTGTGCAGAAAAACCCGAAGAAGCTTCCAGCGTCGAGCCAAAGCTGCTTGATCCGCATCCCGGACCACTTAGGCCCTGGCCAGATATGGAGGCCAGCATGATCCCTGGGTTCGTAGCGCTCAGCGTGGCGTAACCCAGACCCAGCCGTTCGAGCACGCCACGACGAAAATTCTCGACGACTACGTCAGCAGTTTCTACCAGGGACAGGAATCGGGCTTTATCGCCGGGGTCTTTCAGATCCAGAGTTATTGCATACTTGTTACGGTTATTGCATTTGAACAGCGGCGACACCGCTTGGCCTGCCCAGATTCGAAAAGGATCGGGATAAGTATGCGATTCAACTTTAATCACCTCCGCACCCAGATCCGCCAGCAGAGCGGAAACGCCAGCACCTGCAGTAATAATGCCTAAATCAAGCACTCGAATACCCGCCAGCGGCAGGCCACTGTTCTGCTCGACAGGCGCCGCCGGTTCCGCTGACCGCGAGATAACGCGATGCGCTAACCGTGGTGTAACTCCTTGTGATGTCCCTGCGACGGACACAGGGGTAAACGCATCACGATGCAGTAGCAGTGGGTCTTTGATCAGGTCTTCAGCTTCCAGAACCGAAGCCGCCGGGATGTCAAACTCCTGAAACGCCGCGTCAATCTCAGCCTTGGTCAGACCTTGTGCCCAGCCACGGATGATATCCATGTATTCTGAGCGCGCAGTCGCACGACCTGCAAAGGTCGCAAATCGGTCATCCTGCAAGCGCGGATCGCCAACCATCGCCACAACGTTAGGCCAGTCGCGCTCCTGATATACCAGCGCGGCATACCCATCGCGGCAGGCGATCACAGGCCATTCCGCAGTATCACCCTGCCGATGAATGTCTTTGCCGAGCACACCGGCCGCGGCGGCCTTCCAGTTCACCCACGCCAGCGAACCCGCTGCGTTAACCGTTGCTCGATCACTGACCCCAAACCGTCTCTGCATCGCAACAAGACTGGTAAGCGCGGCAAGCAAACTATAGGCCACTGTCCCCGCACCATAAGATCCGGTGGGAATGATTGGCGGTTGTTGTGGGTCACCCAACAAATCAGCAAGCCCTGATTCAGCAAACAGCACAGCTTCGTTCGCTAATTCGTCAGCCTCGAGCGTAACCACCCGATCCTGCGGCAGCTGCTGGCTGATAGCCGTATCTGCAGCAAGCACAAAACGCAGCGGATCAGCCGCGAGCCATTGGGTTGCCGCTTCTGTCAGACGCTGCTTACCGCGCGAACGGAAAGCTTCACCAGTCTGGAAGTGGTCATCAACAAATACCGTCGCACCCAGCTGGCGAGCCATCTGCCCTGCCAGATCAACTGCTGTGCAGGTAACCTCCGCGCTGGATTCTGTCGCCAGCTGCAGCACGCTAATCCCTGAGAGAAAGTTGTCGTTTGCGTTATCCAATGTCACTCTCGACTAAAACTGAATGGTTTGTGGCTAATCCTAAGCCTGGTTAAGCCTTCGGGAGTGTCAAATACCGTACATTCTAAGTTCAACACAACCGTACGCTCAGGCTGTGTTTTTGTCGGATTGGGCAAAATTCAGCAGCGCTGGAAAATCGGGAATTTTCAGATGCCCGTAACCCAGTTCGATCAGCCCTTCGGCTTCCCAAGTACGAATAACCCGATTGATTGACTGACGCGATACGCCAGACATATTGGCCAGGTCATCCTGGGTAAACGGCATACGGTTAACACCGGCCTCATCCTCGCGCGCATAGGTATAGACCAGGAAAGCGAGTCGCAGCTCCAATCGATGTAAACCCGCATCAATCAACTGGTTGTAAGTCGCCGCGTTGCGCATTGCCAGCCTGCGGGCAAGGTGGGCGTTGATGGCGGGGTGGTCGATACAGAGCTGCTTGAAGTCGTCAGCCAAGAGCAGACCTACCTCAGTTTCGCCGACGCAAACCGCACTTGTGCCCATAATGCCGCGCTCGGATATGATCGGGGTTTCGTTCATCGTATGACCGGCGCTGATTACGTTCAGAATCATCTCGCGCCCATCTGCCGAGGATGCCATGATCTTTATCGACCCTCGATAAATCTCGTACACGCCCTGTATGGGCTCCCAGGCGGGAGAAAGTACTTCGCCGTCCTGGTAGACACGCCGGCGCATCCGTCCACGCACCCAGCTGGCGAGCTCTGGTTCCAGTTCGTCGATCCAACTCCCTGGGTCCGGACGGATCCGATACATACCCCTCTCCTGAATCTGAATCGTTGTTCTATTGCCACGCAGGCAAATGTAACTATTTGGACATTTCTCTCGCGCAGCTTATGACAGAGTTCAAGGTCATCATATCGCAAAGTGCGCCATTCGCCATGACTACTTTTACACTCAACGGACAGACCGTGACAACACAAGATGCTGACGACACCCCCCTGCTTTGGGTTGTGCGGGACACCTTCAAACTCAAAGGTTCTAAGTACGGCTGCGGCGCCGGATTTTGCGGCGCTTGTACGATGCACGTCGACGGACAAAGCGTGCGTACTTGCGTTCTTCCTGTGGGGAGCGTCGAAGGTAAGTCTGTTACCACGATCGAAGGGTTGTCTACTAACGGGGATCTTCATCCGGTGCAACAAGCGTGGATCAGCAAAAGCGTACCCCAATGCGGCTACTGTCAATCGGGTCAGATTATGACAGGCGGTTCTTGCCGC
>JBCCUW010000127.1:0-9574 GCA_039196385.1 Pseudomonadota bacterium | reverse complement strand
AGCGTGTCGGTAGTGTCCATGCCAGGTAACAGGCGCAGGTCAATCTGCAGTTCCGCGTGGGCGCAGATTCTGTTGGGGCTGTCGCCGGCGTGCATGCAACCCAGGTTCATGGTCGGAATCTGGACTTCGAAGGCCGGGTTGGCATGTTGTCGGGCCAGTTCTTCCCGGTAGGCGATCAGTGAACCCATGACATCGTACATGGAGTCCAGCGCGTTGCAGCCCAGATCCGGATTCGAGGAATGCCCGGATGCGCCCTGCAGTTTAATCGTGACAAAGGCGATGCCTTTGTGGGCGTAAACTGGCATCAGGCCAGTGGGCTCACCAATAATGGCGTAATCTGCCTTGGGTTTTTGACTCTCAACCAGATACCGGGCACCTGCCATGCTGGATTCTTCATCGGAGGTTGCGACCAGAGTGATCGGCGCACGCAGCTTGTGCTTCGCGAACGTGGCGGCCGCTTCCAGGGCGACGGGGAAAAAGCCTTTCATGTCGCAGGCGCCCAGCCCGTACAGCTTGTCGTCAGCCTCGGTGATCTTGAACGGATCAGTCTGCCATTTGTGTTCATCAAACGGCACCGTATCGGTGTGTCCGGCCAGCACCAGACCGCCGCCGGCGTCTGTGTCACCCAGTGTGGCAATCAGATTAGCTTTGTGCGGGGCATCTGGCAGAGGCATCAGCTGCGTGTCAAAACCCAGCCCATCCAGCCAGTTAGCCAGGTGCTCAATCACGCGCAGGTTGCTGCGATCAATCTCGGGTGAGTTGGAACTGATGGAAGGTTCTCCCACCAAAGTCCCGAGCATTTCATCGAATTTGGGTAACACCGCAAAAATCTCTTGTCTATTTAATTGTCTATAAGAGTGACTATTTTCGTCCAGAACAGGCGACCGGGCCATTGCTTTTTTCTGGAAGCAGCGCGCTGAACCTGCGCCGATCGTTTTGCTCATTGTAGTCTGAAGGCTGGCTAAAAAGTACATAAGTGATTCAATGATCAGGTTTTTTTCCTATGTGACTGAGGTCTAAACTGAACGCCTTTTTACTTGCAAAACGTGCTGTGCAGGTAATACTGCCTGTCAATATAGGCATTTATGGACAGTATGCGTGGCCAGCAGCTCCCACGATCAGACCGCCGTTGCACCCGATGCAGACACTCCGCCATTGCAGGCGGTGGCTCAGCCCGGATCGCCTGCGCAGTCTGAGACGTCATCCGGCTACTCTGATCACCATGGTTTCGGCGGTATCAACAACCCGTTTGACGCGGGTGCGGAGTTGTTGCTGGATCTGCCGATTATCCTCGACGCGCTGGTGGAAGACGGGTATATCAGCCAGCGTCAGGCAGAAGATGTTCTGATCGCACCGCGCACAAAGCGCGAGCTGAATATGCACCCCCTGGAAATTGTCGCCTTTAGGGAATTTGAAAATCGGCGCCAGGGGGGGGCCAATCTTGATCTGGAAACGCTCACGCTGTGGTTGTGTGAGCGGTCCCGTCAGAAATACGAGCGGATTGACCCGCTGAAGATCAATGTAAATGCTGTCACTGAGGTAATGTCTTACGCATTTGCACAGCGGCATAACATTCTGGCCCTGCACGTTGAAGATGACCAGGTGGTCATTGCCAGCGGCCAGCCCTACATGTACCAGTGGGAATCCATGCTGACCCAGACGCTGCGCGGCCGGCGCATTCGTCGAGTGGTTTGTAATCCCGCGGATTTGAGTCGTTATCAATTGGAGTTTTATTCCATTGCCCGTTCTGCCCAGAAGGCGGAAGAGGCGGGGATGGAAGTATCCGGCATCACCAACCTGGAGCAGATGCTGGAACTCGGGGGCATGAAGTCACCCGAAGCCAACGATGCGCATGTCGTGAACATTGTCGACTGGCTCCTGCAGTATGCCTTTGATCAGCGGGCCAGTGACATTCACATTGAGCCGCGGCGGGAAAAAGGCCTGATCCGGTTCCGGATTGATGGTGTTCTGCATCACGTGTACGAGCTGCCCGGTGCGGTTAACACGGCGGTAACCAGCCGCTTGAAAATCCTTGGCCGTATGGATGTCGCGGAAAAACGGCGACCGCAGGACGGCCGTATTAAAACGCTCAGCCAGGATGGGGATGAGATTGAGTTGCGCTTATCCACCCTCCCCACTGCGTTTGGCGAAAAAATGGTCATGCGGATTTTTGATCCGGATGTCCTGTTACGCAGCTTTCAGGAATTGGGGCTGGGTGGAGAAGACTACCAGCGCTGGCATAACATGACCCATGCCTCAAACGGCATTGTGCTGGTCACCGGGCCCACCGGTTCGGGTAAAACCACAACGCTTTACAGCACGCTCAAGCAGCTGGCCACCAACGAAGTGAACGTCTGCACCATTGAAGACCCCATCGAGATGGTGGAACCCACGTTTAATCAGATGCAGGTGCAGCACAATATTGAGCTGTCGTTTGCCTCGGGGGTCAGGGCGCTGCTGCGGCAGGACCCGGACATCATCATGATTGGTGAGATCCGCGACCTGGAAACTGCCGAAATGGCAATACAGGCTGCGCTCACCGGACACCTGGTGATTTCAACGCTGCATACCAATGATGCCCCCACTGCCATCACCCGCCTGCTGGACCTCGGGGTGCCCGCCTACATGATCCGCGCCACCGTCCTGGGTGTGATGGCGCAACGCCTGGTGCGCACATTGTGTCCGCACTGCAAGACGGAAGAAGCGGTGGATGAGGAGGCCTGGCAACTGCTGACCAAGCCTTTCCGGGTGAAACCACCGGCCAAGATATATGCCCCGAAGGGTTGCCTGGAGTGTCGTGATACCGGTTATCTAGGCCGTATGGGTATTTACGAAATTTTGCCGCTGTCTGAAGCGGTGCAGCCCTGGATCAAAACCGATACCGATATTGACGAAATCCGCAAAGCCGGATTTACCCAGGGCATGCGCACGCTGCGCTTGTCCGGCGCCCAGAAAGTGGGCGCGGGTTTCACCACCATCGCTGAAGTGCTGCGGGTTTCACCCTCCTCCCAGGACATCTGAAGCGCCCGTTGGCAACTTGCCGACACCTTCTGCTACTGAATTCAATGCCCGTTTGTGGTGCAATAGCCCGTTGGCGTCGCCTGCCTTGCGGTGGGCATCGACGACCCGGTAACCCTAAACGTATTGCGAATTCTGATGACTGAAACGAACTTTGCTGACCGCGACGGTTGGATCTGGATGGATGGTGAACTGGTACCCTGGCGCGAGGCGCAGGTGCATGTTCTGACCCACACACTGCATTATGGTCTGGGCTGCTTTGAAGGTGTGCGCGCTTATGCCACCCCTCAGGGCCCGTGTATCTTCCGGTTAAATGAGCATACCGAGAGGCTGTTCAATTCAGCGCACATTCTGGGGCTGAAAATTCCCTACACGGCGGCTGAGCTGAACGACGCACAGCGCGAGGTGTTTCGTGCCAACAACCTTGACGAGGGTTATCTGCGTCCGATGGTGTTTCTGGGTAGTGAGGCAATGGGGCTGCGGGCCCAGGGCCTGAGTGTGCGGGTCAGCATTGCGTCCTGGCCCTGGCCCGACTACATGGATGCGGATGCACGGGAGAAAGGCATTAAGGTGCGTACCTCGTCGTACACGCGGCACCATGTCAACATCACGATGTGCAAAGCCAAGTCTAACGGTAACTACATTAATTCTATCCTGGCGCTGCATGAGGCGTTGGACAGTGGTTGTGATGAAGCACTGTTGCTGGATAACGAAGGTTATGTGGCTGAAGGCAGTGGCGAGAATGTTTTTCTGGTTAAAGGTGGAGAGCTGCACACACCGGAGCTCACGTCCTGCCTGGCGGGCATTACCCGCGATACGGTGTTTGCCTTGGCGGACGAGTTGGGTTTGTCGATCCGGGAACGGCGGATTACCCGCGATGAGGTATACATCGCAGACGAAGCTTTCTTTACCGGTACGGCGGCTGAGGTACTGCCCATTCAGAGCCTTGATGGGCGTCAGATTGGCACGGGTCAGCGCGGCCCTGTCACCACACAACTACAAAGTGCCTACTTTGATCAGGTGAGAGGTAAGCGCAGTAGCTTCCCGCAATGGCATACGCCGGTGTAAATAAAACCCTGCTGGTGGCATCAGCCTGGGTGGGTGACATGGTGATGTCGCACACGCTTGTTCAGCGTCTGGCCCAGGCTCAACCCCAAGTGCAGATTGACGTGCTTGCTCCCGCGGCCACTGCCCCGCTGGCGCAACGTATGGCTGAAGTGAAGCACACCCATGTGTTACACGTTGGGCATGGTGAGCTGGGTCTGACCCGGCGTTGGCGAATCGCCCGACAGATTCGCTCCGCGGGTTATCGCGCAGCGTATGTGTTGCCCAACACCTGGAAATCAGCCCTCGTCCCATGGCTGGCCGGTATCCCCCAACGTAGCGGCTGGCTGGGCGAAATGCGTTATGGCCTGCTGAATGACTACCGCCGCCTTGAGGCCGGCAACTATCCGTTGATGATCGAGCGGTTCATGGCGCTGGCTGATCCGGCGGGTAACTTACCGCCCCCCCCTTATCCTGATCCGCGCCTGGAGGTTGACGCGGATAACCTGAGCAAGTTGTGCGGGCAACTAGGATTATCTACCACACCGCGGATTACCGCTCTCTGCCCTGGAGCAGAGTTTGGCGCCGCCAAGAAATGGCCCGCCCGGCACTACGCGGCACTGGCGCAACGGCTGTTGGATGGCGGTGATCAGGTCTGGTTGCTGGGTTCGCCTAACGACAAAGATGACTGCGCGCGAATTGCGGAGCTTGCGCCGGGTGTCGTGGATCTGGCGGGTCGGACCAGTCTACTGGACGCCATTGATTTACTCTCTCTGGCCGACCAGGCTGTCTGCAACGATTCAGGTCTGATGCACATTGCCTGCGCCCTGCAGGTACCTACAGTGGGGATCTTTGGTTCAACCTCGCCGGCCTTTACTCCACCGCTGGGACCACTGGCCCGGGTGGCGGAAATAGAATTGGATTGCCGACCTTGCTTCCAGCGCGAATGCCCGTTAGGCCACCTCAATTGCCTGCACCAGTTAACCCCGGACGATGTTGCCGGTAGGCTGCAGCCATGAGCCGCCAAGTACTGATTGTGAAAACCTCCTCCCTGGGTGATGTGGTGCATGCATTGCCTGCGGCAGCGGAAGCGAGCGCTCACGGCTACGTACTGGATTGGGTGGTGGAAGAGGCATTTGCGGACCTTCCCCGCTTGCTGCCGGGGGTGCGGCACGTGATCCCTGTGGCATGGCGCCGCTGGCGACGTCAGCTGCGGGCCAGCGCTGGGGAGATGAAAACGTTCAGGGATCAAATACAGGCTGTTGATTACGATCTGGTGCTGGATTCCCAGGGATTGCTGAAAAGCGCGGCCATTGCCTTGTGTGCGCGTGGCCCCAGAGCAGGTTATTCCCACACGAGCGCCCGCGAGCCCTGGGCCGCGTTTGCCTACCAACAGCGCCACCGGATTCTCCGTGGTCAGCATGCCATCGACCGCCAGCGGCAGCTGTTCGCGGCAGCGCTGGGGTACCCTCTGGCGGCGCAACCGGTGTGGGTTGCCAGTCAGACAGCTCCAGTGGCTGAACAGGCGACTACGGATCAAATTCTGCTCATGCATGGCACCACGTGGGCAACCAAACATTGGCCCGAGCCGATGTGGATCGCGCTGGCGCAGATGATTCGGCAGCAGGGTTACCGGCCCTGTGTCACGTGGGGAGATGAGACAGAGCGCGCACGCGCGCAGAACATTGCAACCGCCAGTGGTGCTGAGGTGCTCGATAAAATGCCCATTCAACAACTGGTCCAGGTGCTCTTGCAGAGTCGGCTGGTGATTGGTGTGGATTCAGGTCTGGTGCACCTGAGTGCCGGGCTGGGTATACCTACACTCGCCTTGTATGGCCCCACGGATGCGCGTTTGACCGGTGCACGCGGACCAAGAGCCTACTCGGTATCCGCAGATTTGCCCTGTGCTCCCTGCGTAAGACCGCAATGTACGGCCTACCGCGGAGATCCTTTGATCTGGCAGGCCCAGCCCGTTGAGCCGCCCTGTTTTGCGGCCAGCACACCCGCGCTGGTCTGGCAGCGTGCCCAGCAGCTACTCGGGTCGCCAGCGGAATCTGCCTGATGCGCATTGCTTTCTGCATTTTCAAATACTTTCCCTACGGTGGCATTCAACGTGATCTGATGAAAGTGTTGCTGGAATGTCATGCCCGAGGCCATTCAACCAAGGTGTTTACGCTGCGTTGGGAAGCCACACCGTTGCCGGACCTGGAGGTTGAACTGATACCCATAGAAGGGCTCAGTCGCCATGCCCAGTACGACTATTTTGCCTCGGCCGTTAACAAGCGCCTGCAAGACGAGCGCTTTGATCTGGTGGTTGGCTTTAACAAAATGCCGGGGCTGGATGTCTACTACGCCGGGGATTCCTGTTACATCCAGAAGTCGTTGGAGCAGCGGCCGGTCTGGTATCGATTGTTACCTCGATTTCGGAGTTTTTTTGCGGCTGAACAGGCGGTGTTTGCGGCAGACGGTCACACCCAGATACTGACCCTGTCGGATGTGGAAGTGCCCGTGTACCGTACCCACTATAAAACCCCGGCAGACCGGTTCCATGCTTTACCCCCCGGCATCGAAACGGACCGCATTGCCTCAGCAGATGCAGACGAAAGGTTGCGCCTGCGTCATCAGCTGCGTGCTGACTTTAATCTTGCTGAAGACACCACGGTGCTGCTGTTTGTCGGTTCCGGCTTTATCAAAAAAGGTCTTGATCGTGCGCTGCTGGCGATGGCCGCGCTGCCTGCGGAAAGATTGGCCAAGGCGCATCTGTTTGTTATTGGTCGGGATCGTGGGGAGGCTTTTGAACGCATGGCAATGCGCCTGGGCATTACCTCCCAGGTGACTTTTTTTACGGAAGGTCGGGATGATGTGCCGCGCTTTTTATTTGGCGCGGATGGGTTGTTGCATCCGGCATATGATGAGGCCGCGGGTATGGTCATCATTGAAGCCATTCTGGCAGGGGTACCCGCGGTCGTCACCCATAATTGCGGTTATGCCAGGTATGTAAAGCGGTATGATACCGGGATTGTACTGCCCAGGGAGTTTTCGCAGCACGACTTGAATCTGGCGCTGACAGAATTGCTCACTTCCACTCGCCGTCCTGAATGGGTGGCCAACGGCCTGGCGGCAAAACAAGACAAAAATCTCTTCCAACTGGTGCCCGTGGTGGTGAATCATCTTGAGACGTTTGCCGCGGCCAAGCAGCCGCTGCTCGTGTTTACGTTGTTCCGCTATTTCCCTTATGGCGGGCTGCAACGCGACTTCCTGCGGATAGCGCTGGCCTGCCAGGCGCGTGGGTACCGGGTCATGGTGTATTGTCTGAACTGGCAGGGTGAGCGACCTGAGGGGTTTGAGATAGTCGAGGTGCCGGTGCGTGGTGTCGGTAATCACACGCGCGCGCAACAGTTTGCCGAATATGTCGCGGACCACGCCCGTTGGCGTTTACCGGCTTGTGTGATTGGTTTCAACAAGATGCCGGGATTGGATATTTACTACGCCGCAGATTCCTGTTTCGAGCACAAAGCGCAACAAATGCGCTCGGGTGTCTATCGATGGACACGGCGCTACAAACTGTTTTCCAGTTACGAACGTGCGGTATTCAATCCCGACGCTACTACCCATATCCTGCTGATCGCCCAGGCCCAACAGCAGCAGTTTGCCCGCTACTACGATACGCCAGCGGAGCGCCTGCACATGTTACCGCCCGGGGTTGCCCGTGACCGGCGGCGTGGTGCGGACTGGCGTCAGCAGCGGCGTCGGGTGCGGGCTGAGTTCGGGGTGGCGGATGATGGTTTTCTATTGCTGCAGGTCGGTAGCGGTTTCATTACCAAGGGGCTCGATCGGGTCCTGCACGCATTGTCGGCACTGCCTGCGGATCTGCGCTTGCGGAGTCGCCTGCTGGTGATCGGCGAAGACAATGCCACGTCGTTCCTGCGCCTGGCGGATAAGCTGGGCGTGCGCGAGCAACTGACAATCAGCGCTGGTCGTGATGACATACCCGCCGTTCTGCAGGGTGCGGATATCATGGTGCATCCTGCTTATATGGAAAGTGGTGGTCTTGTGCTGATCGAAGCGATTATTGCTGGTTTGCCGGTACTGGCCACCTCAGTATGTGGTTTTGCGCACTATATTCACGAAGCTGATGCGGGTGTCGTGCTTGCTGAACCATTCTGTCAGACAGACCTTAATCAAAACTTGCGGCAGGCCTTGATCAATACCACAGACCGGCAGGCCTGGTCAGCAAACGGGGTGGCGTTTGGCCAACAACAAGAAGGCTTGTACGATATGCCGAACCATGCATTGGGGGTCATAGAGGCGGTTCTTGGGGAGCAGGCCAAAACGCTGCGATCCGGGCACCCGGCAACTGTGGCTGACTGATAATGAATGACGGAACGGACGCGCTCATAACAGACGCCTCAGCCACACCGGCGCAGGCGCTTGCGGTAACACAGCAGGCGCTTCAGGCAGGTCTTTACCTGCGCGAGGAGTTGCGTGCGCAATGGTTGCCAGCCAACGTGATTGAAGAGGCATTTGCCTTGCAGGGGGATGTTTTTCGCGACGTGCCTGGACGACGCACGCTGCGTGTACGCCTGGGCGACAGATCTTATTTTGTGAAGTTGCATTACGGGGTGGGGTGGCTGGAAATTGTGAAAAACTGGCTGCAGTTCAAACGCCCGGTCGTTGGTGCGGAGAATGAATTTATGGCCTGCCGCAATTTGCAGCTGGCGGGGATTGCGGCGCCGGTGGTCGCCGCGTTCGGACGTGGTGCCGGTAGTCCGGCGCAGCGTAAATCGTTTGTTCTATGCGACGAACTGGCAGGGTATACCAGTCTGGAGGATGTCACCGAAACCTGGTTTGGCAACCCGCCTACAGCGCACCAGCGCCATCGTCTGCTGATTGCGGTAGCCCATTTTGCCAAACAGTTTCACGCACAAGGTTTTATCCACCGAGATTTCTATATCTGCCATCTGGTGATTGCGCCAGACGTGTTAACGCAGCTTGATACGCCTGATCGGGAAAACAGTCCGGCACCGCTCGCGGTGCTGGATCTGCACCGGGCACGGCAGTTTCCCACGATTCCCCGACGCTGGCTCAAACGCGATCTCGCGGCGCTGCTTTTTTCAACCCTGGATCTGGGCTACAGCCGGGCTGACTGGCTGCGTTTTGTGCGCCTTTACAGTGGCCGCCCGTTGCGCCAGGAGATGCGTGAACGTGGTGCGTTCTGGCGCGCTGTGTACGCCCGGGCGCTGCGCCTGTATCGCAAGGGTCAGCGCAAAGGCCTGGTCAAAAATCAGTTTCAACCATGAAGTTCAATACCGAAGGTCTCAGCAAAGCCGGCCTCGAGCTGGTGCCCCCCTTCAGTGTTGAAGTGCGCCTGGAGCCCACCCTTGAAGACGCGGCCCCGCTGCCGGGCACCCCGCATTTAACCGAACACCCGTGCCACCTGAGCAAAGGTCAACAGGGCGGAATGTTCGGTTAACTGCGGGGTGCCCGGCAGCGGGGCCGCGTCTTCAAGGGT
>JBCCUW010000126.1:0-9594 GCA_039196385.1 Pseudomonadota bacterium | reverse complement strand
TTCCACCAGCTTCACCTTTCGATTGCAGCCTCGCATTCGCAGCTTCGTGCTGCAGGACGGCGCGGAATCTTCGACGGTGCCCTTAGGTTTAAGGTTCCGGTTGGAATACGAAGGCTCAGCAACGCACTTCCGAGTACATACCTCGCCGAACTTCAAGAATGGTGCGCGCGATGTACCCTGGATTTCTCTCGGTGACATCTGTCGGGACAACGTTTGTCGTGAATCATATCCCATGGCCAATGACGAACCTGGACGAAAAACCCTCTATGTCCAGATCCGTCGCGACGACGGCCCCGCCGTAGACGCCAGCGATGATCTACTTTACGCGCCCGAATACACCGATTACGTGTTGCGTTGGCGTGAATATGACTCTAGCGGCGAGCAAAGCGGTACGTTGCAGAGTTGGCTGCGCCGAGCCAAAGAAGCCGGGTTCGAAACGGACTTTTCTTCAGGCACCCAAGGCGGCCGCTGCATGGGCGGCGGCTATGGTGTCTACTTCGCCGTGGGTGCGAACCCGATATACGAAAACAGTGGCGCAGCGCTAGGCACGACCTGTACCTTTGAACTTCTGGTAGGCCGACGTCTGGCACATGGTTGGCGAATTAAGTCCGCAAAACTGAGAACCAATCCCAACGTTATTGACTTTGAGGGCGACATTTTGAACTTCAGGGAGTTGACCGAGATCATCAAAAACGCGTCAGTCCCTCCCGGAACGACCTGCGAGTTTTCCACACCGCCAGCGGCCGGCAGTTCGGAGCCGAATTTCAGCATTCGCGTGACATACCCGACCTTCAACTTACTGAATACGAGCCTAAACGATATTGCTTCGGCGGATGCAAACCTGTTCGTTCCAGTAGCGCCCTGTGTGCTCGACGAGGTCGTTTTGCAAGGGCCTCAAGCCGGCCTTTGGCCCGATACTTCCGTCGCAAACAGCCTATGCATCCCCGAGGGAACCGTGAACGGAATACCTATCCCTTGTGAATAGGTGCGCGACGGTATTGTATTGCTTAGCCCGTCTCATCGACCCGGTGTTTGTACCTGTTTTGGTGGGCGGCACCAATGTGCGCAATCAGCTCACAGCACCACGGCTCAACACGTAGAGCTGCCAAATCTCCTGAACGATCAAAAGACATCAGCAAGTGACGAGATACTTGGTGGGGCCGACCCATAACCTGCGGAGATTGCGTAATCTGTTGGCGCTCGTGACCGTCTGCTAAGGGTCGAAAACGGAAGCTTAGCCTTCAGCCTGGATCAATTTGCAATCGGCCAGAAACGCTCCAAAAGGAGATTGCTGCCTCATTTCAAGAAAAACGCAAAAAAATCTGCTGTAATGCGTCTTAAGGGCAAACAGTTACTGATTAGAGGCAGCTATGCCAGCTATCGCGTCTATATCGAATTCGACACGAGCGCCATTTCTCGCCCTTTGTTTCGTCCTGCAATCACTTTTTGGCTGTGGTACAGGGAGCGATAGCGGCGACCTGGGTCGTGACAATTTGCGTCATGGCAAACAAGTATTGCTCAATCCGTTTGCAGAATCCGGCGCGAGCCAACAAGCCCCAATCCCCGAACCTCAAGACCCCGTGTTGCTCAATTATCTCGGGGGACTGGAAGGCTTGCGCCAGGGGGAATTTGGCGCCGCAGCAGATGCGTTCAACCAAGGCTTACTTGTCGCACCCGATGACCAACGCCTGCTGCTGGCTCGCGCTGTTGCGTACTTGCTCAGCGAACGGTTCGAGGCGGCCAAACAAGATCTCTTCAGACTACCGCAGCAGAATCGTCATGTTCAGGTTTGGAACTACGCCCGTAGCGTCATGACCAAAGATATGACTGGATTACCCAGCGTCCCCAGCAACATGGTGCAATCTTATCAAGAGGTAGCATGTAACTCTGACGGTGCGTTTGTGCCTGGTCACGTGATTCAAGGTGACAATACCTACGGGACTGACTACGCCTCACATGTTATCTACGAGGTTGCCCGTACTTATGCCCGTATCACATGTGGACACTCAGTTAACCGAAGCGAGGTCGATCAACTCCTTCACTCCGCTGGCCGCTGGTTTGCGCATCTAAATATGGCTCGTCCAGAGCTGGTAGCCTATCAGTTACAAACTGCCAACCATCTGCTTTCCGAAGGCGATCTACCAGGCGCACAGAATTATGCGCAATTTGCTGCGCTTTCCGGCTCTTCAGCACCTGAAGTTGTCGATCTCATTGCTCGCATCGACCTCGCTGCGGGACGCTCAGTAAGCGCACGACGAGGTTTCACTAGAGCGCTGGCCATGGGCAGTCGCACAACAGATACAACCATGGGGCGAACAATTGCCCAACTGCGTATCGGTGACACACAAGCTGCTGAAGCCGACTTGTCTCGAGTCAGGAGCCGGGATAGCAACGCATACGAGCGTTGGGAAGACGAGGTAGAGGATGCGGAAGATGTTGCGCCAGAGCAAGCGGATACCGATTCTGCCGAATTGATCCAAGCGCTTGCGTCTGCGACCCGCGAGGTTCGGTCCGAGCAAGAGCTGAATGTCCTTGCGCAGAGTGTTCAGCAACACTTTGAAAGCAAAAGACTTCGATTTGATGAAATCTATGAGGCAACGTTGCGCAAACTGCTAGAGGCAGCATATTCGGATACTGACAATCCTGAACACTGGATCGCCGCGTCACGTTACCTGCTCTCTGAGGTCGAATTAAGAGGAGAATCTGTAGAGAAAGGCCGTGCACTACAACCCTACCGACACCAGAGCTCTGCAACTCAGGAACTGCACCGCGCCCTGAAGTGGGCTGATCAAGCCATTTCCCTTAAACCAGAGCTTACCACCGCGCTCATGTTGCGCGCAGAAATTCTCAATCAGTTAGGTAATACGGTAGAAGCCGAATCCATTGCCCAGCGCGTACTGCAAATCGATCCAGATGATGCCCAAGCAGCGGTTTTGTTTGCGATGTTCCGCGCTCAGCGTGCGGCTAACCTGCGCTCCGCAGCGGCGGCCCTGCGCGCAGAAACCTGTTCCAGTACAAGCTCAATCGAACATCGCCATGACGGCGTTTATCGCGTTACTCGACGCACGTGTACACCGCCTACCCAGGGTGAGCTAAATCAAGCACGTCAGTATGATCGCGAAGCAGATCGGCTGTTTGGACAGTCACAACGCGTGATGAACCATGCGTTAGAGGTATCTCGCGGCACGTATCAAGGGTTCTTGTTACAAGCCGACATAGCCCTTTGGCAGCGCAACTTCTCCGCTGCCGCAACCGCTTTACGGGGCGCTGTTAATCTGGATCCAAACGACAAACGAGCACACCAGGGCCTGGTTCTCATACTGCCACGCATCGGTGAACACGAAGCCGCCGCACAACATCAAGTTATCGTTAACAGAGATCTTCAAACAACGGCTGCGCCTCTGCTCAAATATGCACGACAACTGATCGAACAAAGACAATTCAGTACCGCTGGACCAGTTCTGGAACGGGCGCTGACTTTGGATCCCCAGGACGCCCGTGTACCCGCTTATTTAGGGGTAGTTTATGACCGCTTGAATCGAACCTCCGAAGCGCAAGCTGCCTATCAGCTCGCGTTGGCTATGGAAACAGCCAGAGTAGATATGGATGGCGGTACAAACCTACCCCGATCCATCGAAGACTATGGTCTCTACCTGCATGTGACCGCTCGACTGGCGCGCCTTCTGCAGAGGAAAGGCGATCACAGCCGCGCAGTTTCCGTAAGCCAGCAAGCAATCGAATATAACGCGTGGCGTGCCGGCTGGCGATCAGTTCACATGGTCACCGGTGTTCTGCCGGACTTTGATCTGCCAGTGCCCAACGGCGCAACTCTGGTTGCACAGATGATGAACTTCATAGCCAAGGCGGCACAAGCCAATGGCGACTTGGAAGAGGCAAAACAGCGCTTCAACTATGTCATAAATTTGGGACCTAACCCTGAAATCCCGAACATTCAATCCGCAGATGGCAGCTCAAACTTTGCCGGGTACGCTGGTGAACCTGTGGCCGAGGCCATGCTTGGCCTGATGGAGATCCACATTGCTCAAGGTAACAATGAGGCAGCACAAAAAGCGATGTCGACGCTGGGTTTTGTGCAAAAGTCACAAAAAACATCACAACAGATACAGCAACTGGAGCGACAGTTGGACTACGCGCAGCGCTATCAAGAGGCGGACACCTACCAGACGGTGCGCCTTAGCAGCAGAGATTTGGAGCGCATAAAATCCACCCTCAAGACCCATCGTGCGCTGATTGGTACGTGGACTTATACGCCAACGGCTGAATGGCGGTTGGCGACGCCTGGTGGGCAGTTTCAGTTTCACCAAGATGGCCGCTATCAGTTTACCCAGCAAGGAAGGTTAGTCGAGCAAGGCTACTGGGGTGCCGAAGGCAACTACCAGCCCATCGAAATGTTAACTTTAGTCACAGAAGAAGGCGTCACCCACACTCGCTATCCGGAACAGCAGAACAAAGATCACTTTATGGTCACAGAAATGACGGGGGCCAAGTTCGACCTGGTTCGGGAGCAGTAGTTGTGATGCGATGGGTTTACCTGGTTGTCTGCAGCTCTCTGATCCTGATCCCGTTCGCACTGGCCAACGAAAGATACGATCACGAGCGCGCTCGAGTGACAGAACGGCTTACAAGCGCGCCTGTTTGTCAGGATGCAGCAGATGTCATCTTTGCGACCCTCTCGCAGTTAGAAGATATGAGCCGCGCTGGTGCTGAACAAACCGCCGAGTTTCGTAGTCTCAACCAAACGCTGACATCAAAACGACGCACGTTTTTTGCTTGTGTGAGCCAAAGTCGTCGCGCGGAAGCAGGCTACGAGTTCGCTGCCAGTCCGGTGGTTTCTCTGGCTCAAACAGGCGAGCGACTGATAACTTTGGACCGCCAGGGTCACGTATTCATCTGGAACCTGATCACCGGCCAGGCAAGCCAGTTCAGCCACGAATACGGACGCATTAGAAACATCGATATATCCCCAAACGAACAAAACATCTTGCTGGGTGCTGGCAACCGAACTTACGTGCATGACGTTTTCAACGTCGACGACCCCCAGCTCCTTGCTCTGCGAGATGCCTCATTCGCCAAGCGTTCGATTGTCGGTATTGCAAAGGACGGGAAAAGCCTCGCAGTCTATACAAATATCACGGGACAATGGCAGCTCACGCATACGTGGCCCGTACAGCGAATTCGTTCACTCAGCGTCGACAGCAGCGGGCGGTGGGCTTGGACCGGCGCTGAATTGGTCGATCTTGCTACCGGTGAGCCAAAAACACTGACCCCAACACCCCGTCCAGATCAAATTGTGGTTTTCTCTCAAGCTGGCGCACATGCCTACACAAGCGCTCGTGGTGGTGTGATAAGACGTTACGACACCGCTACCGGTCAAGTTGATCGTGAGTGGCAGCTCGCACAGGACAACTATGCGATACCGATCCCGGCCATTGCAAAAAACGGCCGCTGGCTTGCCGCCAGGTATCCCAGCGAAGTCATCCTTGTCGACACGAGTAGTGGCGCTCAAGTCGCAAAGCTCACCAGCGACAAAAGAACAAACGACTCCGTTTTTGTTAACAACACGTTGGTTATCGCCGGTGAAACAGGGGCGTCAATTCTCTTATCACCTCAAACCGGCACAGTTACCGGACGCCTTGTCACCTTTCAGAGCGGTCACTGGGCGGTACTCGGTGCAAATGGTCACTATGATGCTGCCCTCGCCGGTGACATCAGCGAGCTTCGCTGGCAGGCGCAACAACGAGACATCCAACTCAGTCAATTAAAAGAACGCTACTGGTCTCCAGGTTTGCTCAACCAGATCCTCCAAGACACTTCACCCAGCGCCGAACCACCACCAGACGCCTTGCCCCCGAGCGTGTCTATCGAAAAGTTGAATCTTCACGATGTACGCATCGCTTTGGAAGACAGCGGCGACGGTATTGGGCAGGTCCGCGTCTTAGTTAATGACAAGGAGCTGCCTCTAACCAAGCAAATTCAATCCGGTCCTAACACCCTCGCTATCCCCAACGATCGTATTGTCCCTGGTGAAGAAAATAGCATCGAAGTAATTGCATGGGACGGAGAAGACCGAATCGCGAGTCGGGGTAGTCGCGTAATCTGGCATGATGAACGCGCGCGCGCGGCCAACCCAAGGTTACGTGCCCTCGTCGTCGGCGTATCCGAATACAACGGTCGCGACATCGACCTGAGGTATGCAGCTAACGACGCTCTCACCTTCGCAAAGGCGCTGGAGTTAGGTGCAAATCGCCTATTTGGCGCAAAAGAAGTACACATTGATGTTTTAACCGATGACCAAGCGAATAAACCGGCCATACATGCTGCATTCCAGAGTCTGCGGACCGCAGCTGCCAATGACATTCTGGTCATATACTTTGCAGGTCATGGCGTTAATCGCGATGATGAATACTTCTACCTGACTCATACGGCCGGGGACTTGAACGATTTCAAGCTGGACCAAGCAGTCTCCAGTGGCGAACTCATAGCCTGGATCAGAGATCTGGCTGTCACCAAACAAGTCATGGTACTCGACACCTGCGCAGCTGGTGCTTTGCAAGGCGAGTTACTGGCTGCACGCGGGCTTTCCGGTGACCAGATTAGGGCGATAGAGCGTTTAAAAGACCGCACCGGATTCCACGTCCTTATGGGGAGTTCCGCCAATCGCTTTAGCTATGAGGCCCATGAATACGGGCAGGGATTGTTAACCTATGCCCTTCTGGAAGGTATGCGTGGCTCAGCGCTGAGGGACGCTAAGTATGTCGATGTCAGCCGATTGTTCCAACACGCGCTAGACCGTGTGCCGCAACTGGCCAAAAATCTGGGTGGCATCCAAAGACCGATTCTCGCTGCACCGCGGGCAGATAGTTTCGATATCGGCCTGTTAAACGAGAGCGATAGAAAGCGCATTCCCCTAGCGCGGGCCAAACCCGTAATAACAAGGCCTACATTTATCGATGCCTCCTCGGGTTACGATCGCATTGCCCTTGCGGATGGCGTTATCCGCATGCTCGAAGCGCGCAACATGGCGACTGAGCCATCGTTCATCATCGCCAGGGGAAGTGTGCCCAATGCGCTAACGCTATCGGGTAGTTACTCCATCCAGGGACAACAAATTGTGCTGCAACTCACCCTGTTGTCAGGTCAGAGTCCACTAGCATCCCGAGAAATCCAGCTCGCATACGATGCACACAATCACGCCAATCTGTTTAAAGCAGTTACCGATACCAGCATCAGTCTACTGACAAGACACGTAACACAAAACCCAGATGGATAGCTTCGAAAACACTTTGCATGCTGCCAGGGCACAGAACGCGGATGCACTTGGCCAACTGATGGAGGATGCGGCCATATTCTGTTGGCGCGTGCTGGCTCGCTTTGACACGCTCGCCCAGGCGACGCGAGAGGATCTGGCCCACGAAGTGGTGGTTGTTATGTTGGATCGAGGCCTCGCTAACTTTAAAGGTAACACCGAGGTCCAATGGAAAGCCTATCTCAAACAGGCAGCGATTAACCAGGCACTCAGCCTGATGCGGAAGGACCACAGCGATGTGCCAGAATTCTGGAGCCTGGAAGACGAAGTCACGCCCGCCAGCACCGTTGAGGAACATCAGGCTTATGAAAAGCTCGTTGATTGCGTATCCGAGCTACCAGCTGATGAGCACGAAATCTTCTGGATGCGCCTGCGCGAAGTATCGTACGAAGACATGGTGATCCAGCTTGGCATCGCCCAGGGCACCATCGCCTCCAAATATCACCGCGCGCAGAACAAAGTTAAACACTGCATGGAAGAGGTAGGATTCGCATGAGCGAACTTCGCTATAAACAGTGGGCACAGCGGCGCCGAGACGATTGCCCCAGCCTCGCCGCGTTGGAAGCCTACCGCACCCAGTCCTTGCCCGCAGAAGAGGCAACTTCAATCGAAGCCCACCTGCGCACCTGTGCACGCTGCGTAAACCAGCTCATTGACCTGAGAGAGTTTGCCAGCCAGGAGGGCGATGTGCCGGCGCGACTACTTGCTCGCGTACGCGCGACAACCACAGCGCACATTGAAGGTCAGTCACAAGCGCAGCGTGCGCAGTCACCTTATCAACCCACATGGTGGGATCGCATCAAACTCTGGTGGCAGTCCCCAGCACTGCTGGCGGGTATGGCGAGCGTGATGATCATCGCCGCGGCGGTCATTTCCTTTAGTCCCGCTACCCCTTTGATAGAGCCGGGTTTGCTGCCGAGAGGCCAGTCTGTGGATCAAAAACGGCTCAGTGAGCTGCTCAGCGCAGTGTCCAGAACTGGTATTGTCGTTGTGGAAGATAACCAGATCCAACGTCTGCAAGCCGATCCATCGTCTCCTTCTGGGCTTGGATTGGTGATGCTGCCTGACGCCAGTCTACGGGGCTTTCCCCTGGGTCGGCCTCGCCAAGCAGACGAGGGCACCACCATTCTTATCGCAACCGCAGGCCAGCATGTCACCACTGCCACTGTGGATCGGGTTGGCCAAGCAGATTGGACGGCTGAAGGCGGCACAACTCACACCAGTATGGTTATGGCAATCAGCCTACCTGACACTCAAATTCCAACTGGGTCTGCCGTGCTGAGTCTAGAGCTCAATCTGTTGGGCATAGTCGTGAGTATCGATTCAGACTACATCTTGGCCGCGAGTCCAGAATAAAAAAAAGAAAAGAGTGCAAAAAAAATAAGCGCCACGCGTCTCTTAGATACCAATACGGTAAAACCACAATCAGGAGACGACATATGAACACCAAATTATTAAGAAACAGCCTGCTCATCAATGCAATTAGCCTGGCAGCGCTCGCAAGCAGCCCTGCCGCCGCCGAAAACGACGGTTTCTTTGCAGCGCTGTCAAAGAACGCGGTTGCCCGCTCCGAAACAGCCACCCAGCGTGCGGAAGTACGACTCACCCAAACCGGCGATCGTGTGGCTTATCACTTGGAGCGTCACCCAGAAGATATCGAACACATCGACGACATCGCAAAGCTTGTTGCAGTGGATACGATGGACTCTGTGGAAGATGGCGCTCGGGCAGTAGCCGGCGGCGTTGTTGCAGATTCAGTTCGCTCAGTATTCAGCTTGTTCAAGCGTCCGCAAAAGTAAGGGGGCAAGTGCACGGCTAAGCCGTGCAGCCTTCCGTAAACAAGAGATAGACTGCCATGCATAAGCTTAATAAAGTTACTCATCCACACTGTCAGCGAGGGAGGCGGGGCATGAAGCCAAACATAAAGCGCCTTGGCCGAGATAAGTGGTTAGTCGTTGTCGTTCTAGTACTAGCCGCTTGCTCTAGTGAAGTTGACGTCGGTGATCTGGAAGTTACCGTCAACGAAGGTGGTCGGCTCCTTACGGAGGACATTAGCATTGTCGTGCCGCCAGCAGCCGTGATCGCAGATCGTGAGTTTGTCGTGACCAGTGATGAGACAGAAATTCCTGGCGCGGTATCCCGGCTTTTTTCAATTACACCAAGTGACATCGTCACACAAAAACCATTTGCGGTGAGCATTCCCGTGACCACGTCCAGTGACACGCCTCTGCAGGTTGGCCTCGTTGGAACCGATGGTACTGTGATCG
>JBCCUW010000125.1:0-9624 GCA_039196385.1 Pseudomonadota bacterium | reverse complement strand
CGCATCCGAGAACGCCGCGGGCTGCCACGGGGCGAAGAACTGGCCCAGGTGCTGCGCCTGGCAGAACAGTTTCCTGCCAAGCCGTCGCGCAACCCCGGCTTTCCTGTGTTTCCCGGGTAGCGAACTCGCGGTAACCGCGGCTGATCTATGGATCTGGTAGAAAAAATTATCGCCTGCCATACCCGCCTGAAGGCCGCGGATATTCCGCATGCCTTTGGCGGTGCACTGGCCTTAGCCTGGTGTACTGCCGCCGCGCGCGGCACCATCGATATCGACATTAATCTACTGGCCGGGAAAGAGCGCATTACGGACGTGTTGTCGGCCCTGGCACCAGAAGTTGCGCACACCACAAAAGATATCAAGCGACTGCAACGCGACCTCCAACATCGGTTGTGGTGGGAACACACACCGGTTGATCTGTTCTTCAACAGCACCAGTTATCACGCCGACTTGTCCCAGCGGGTTCGTTGGGAGCAGTTTGCAGAACATCGCGTGCCCTTTCTAAGCTGTGCCGACCTGGCCGTGTTCAAAGTATTTTTTGATCGCAGCAAAGACTGGGCAGATCTTGAGGCGATGCGCGATGCCGGCACCCTGGATGTACAATTTGTCGCAGGCGTGATCAGCCACTACCTGGGCGTTGAAGACTCACGCCTCGCCCGCCTGATGGAACTGGCCGGCGAACCCTAGTCAGATCAACGTCAGATCAACTTCATCGAAGCGACCGGCACGTGCTTTGCATGACAAATTCACCACTGAACAGATATTGAAGGATCACCATCGTGCCTGGATATCCCCGCGACCTTGTCGGTTACGGCGCCAACCCACCCCACCCCCGGTGGCCGGAACAGGCCCGCATTGCGGTGCAGTTTGTGTTGAATTATGAAGAAGGCGCAGAACGATCTGTGCTGGATGGTGACCCGCACGCTGAGATATTTCTCTCTGAAATCATCGGTGCGCAGCCCTATCCCGCCCGTCACATGAGCATGGAGTCACTCTACGAATACGGCGCCCGAGCTGGCTTCTGGCGTCTGCATCGACTGTTCACCCGACACGGGGTTCCGGTGACCGTATATGGGGTGGCCATGGCACTCCAGCGCAATCCGGAGGCCGTCGCAGCAATGCTGGATGCAGATTGGGAGATTGCCAGCCATGGCTATCGCTGGCTCGATTACCAGTTTGTGCCTGAAGCCGTGGAGCGCGAGCATCTGCAGCGCGCCGTCGATATCCACACCGCCGTCACCGGCACAGCCCCGTCAGGCTGGTATACCGGCCGGGACAGCCCCAATACACGGCGTCTAGTGGTGGAGCACGGTGGGTTCCTGTACGACGCTGACTCATATGCGGATGATCTACCCTATTGGCATCCGGACCATCCGGGCCATCTGGTCATACCCTATACCCTGGACGCTAACGATATGCGCTTCGCCAGCCCCCAGGGCTTTAATACTGCAGAGCACTTTTTTGTTTATCTCAGAGATACCTTTGACGCACTCTACGCTGAAGGCGCAGACGCGCCTAAGATGATGAGTGTTGGTTTGCACTGCCGCATCGCCGGCAAGCCCGGCAGAATCCTCGCCGTGGAACGGTTTATCGAACACATCACACAACACACGCAGGTCTGGCTTTGTCGGCGCATCGACATCGCGCAACACTGGCACCAACACCACCCTTCAGTCTGATGGCGTTGCTGTGGCGTCAACAGGCACCCGAGCGGGGCCATCCGTTTGCACGAACGCCAGCAGCAAATCCCGCTCCGCATCTGTCATCCCGGTCTGGTTACCCAACGGCATGTAGTGTGTCTGCACTGAAGTGCGCACAACATCGCGGTGGCGCAACAGTTGTTCCGGCCGCTCGAATTCAAATCCTCCAGGCGCTGCCTGAAAACCCGGGAAACGTGGTTCGCGACTGTGGCAGTTCGCGCAATGCTGCGTCACAATTTCCTGCACCTGGGCCCGCTGCGGGGTATAGGCAAACACCTTTTGCTGTTGGGTCGCGGCAAAAACAAAAATCAACAGCAGCCACGCTACAACAGCGCTGACAAGAATAGACGGTTTGTTCACACCGGTGTGCTTCACATTAAAGTAGTGTCGAGCCCAAGCTGCCACGACGCTAAGTGCAACCACAAACAACCACGCGTACGCGTGACCAAACACGAATGGTGCATGGTTGGATAACATGCAGAACAGTACAGGCAACGTAAAATAATTGTTGTGCGTTGAGCGGATTTTGGCCTTCTGGGCAAGATTGATATCAGCAACCTCACCCGCATCAATGGCCGCGATAAAGGCTTTCTGCGAGGGAATGATCACCATGAAAACGTTAGCAGCCATCATTGTTGCCAGCGCTGCGCCAAAATGAATAATCGCCGCCCGCGGCGCAAACGCCTGGAAGGCTAACCAGGACAGCAGCAACAAAGCTGCGGATGCGACCACAGCCATCCCCGGTACCGGCAGCGCCACCCGACACAACAGCTCGTAGAGCACCAGAGCCAGCAACAGGTATCCGATGCTGAAGGCAATTGCAGGCGCCGCAGTCGAAAACCAGGTATCCGATCCAAGCAAATAAGAGTCAGCATTCAGGTAGTACACGAACACCATCAGGACCGAGCCGCTTAACCAGGTACTGTACGCCTCCCACTTGAACCAATGCAGCTCCGCTGGCATCGGTTTGGGATGGCTGGCGTATTTGCCAACCAGATAGATGCCGCCGCCATGAATCGCCGACAGCTCGCCCTGAATACCACGCCCACGGCTCAGATCGGAGGGTTGACGCAAGCTGCGGTCAAGCCAGACGAAGTAGAATGACGCTCCAATCCAGGCAATGGCGGTAATCACATGTACCCACCGCAGCAGAAAGGTCAGCCAATCGAGGATCGCCAGATCAACCATCAGGCAGCCCTTTGATATTGCAACACACCGGCAACATAGGTTCTCGCTACTGCGGTTTCGCCGCCGAGCTGCAGGTAGGCAAACATTCGCTCGGTGAGACTTTGCGCATTTGCCAGGCGTTGTCCGCAAGCGCTGTCCGGCGCCGCATCCAGGACCACCAGGTCAGCAAATAAACCGGGTTCCAACGAGCCTATTTCATGCGCAAGATTGAGCGTCTCGGCACCACCGCGAGTGGCTGAATAAAACGCTGCCAGCGGGTGCCAACTGTGGGCGCCAAGCTGTGCCACTTTGTAACCGTCCGCCAGCGTATCCAGCAGGGACAAGCTGGGGCCACCACCCACATCCGAACCCACTCCCATTCCCACGGCAAACTCACGCATGCGTCGCAGATCGAGTAATCCACTGCCCAGAAAAAGGTTTGATGAGGGACAGAATGCTATTTTTGCGCCGTGTTCGCGTAAGCGCTGCATCTCCGCATCCGACAGATGAATACTGTGTGCAAATACGGAGTGGTCCTGCAGCAGTCCGTACCGGGCGTAAATATCAAGGTAATCGTCTGCTTCAGGATACAACGCAAGCGTCGCCGCAACTTCGTCAGGATGTTCAGACAAATGCGTATGTAGATAAACACCGGGGTTCGCCTGCAGCAAAGCGCCCGCGGCCGCAAGCTGGGCTGCGCTGGAGGTGATGGCAAAGCGCGGGGTAATGGCATAACGCAGGCGTCCTTGCTGATGCCAACGTTCGAGCAGAAGGCGACTGCTCTCCAAACCATCGTCCGTATCCAGCAGCGCATCCGGTGCATTGCGGTTCATCATCACCTTACCGGACACAACACAGGCACCCATCGCCTGGGCTGCTTCAAAAAGTGTATCCGTGGCATGCGGATGCACCGTGGTAAAGACCAGCGCTGCGGTGGTGCCGCAAGCCAGCATACGCTGCATAAAGCGCTCTGCTTGAAGTTCTGCATGCTGCTGTGATGCAAACGCCAGCTCTGCGGGAAAGGCATAGTTGTTGAGCCAGTCCAGCAGTTGATTGCCATAGCTTGCCACAATATCCATTTGCGAATAATGAACGTGAGTGTCGATAAATCCCGGCAGGACAATACCAGGACGCACGTCGTCAACGCGCTCGAGCGCACCGCCTTTGCGGGTAAAATCAGATACGGAACAGACCTCAACGATACGTGCATCGTCCACCACCACAATGCCGTCCGGCAGATGCGTCAGACCTGGGTGGGCCTCACTGTCCGGCATGGCGGAAAAACTGACCACTTCTCCCCGCAGGTATTGCTGCACCACTTAACTTCCCCGGTAGGTTGAATAGCCATGCCGGTTAAGCAGCAGCGGGATGTGGTAATGACCCGGCTCGTTAAACCGCACCGTGATACAGACCTCCGGATAAAAGCAGCTTGATCCCTGTTGGCTAAACCAGGTATCAGTCGCAAAGACAAGGCTGTAAGGATGGTCCGCACTGACATCCGTCAGCTGCCATGGCGACAGGCGCCCGTCTGCATCCGTTTCAGCCGCGGCCAATTCGTCACCGCCGCTTAACAACGCCACGGACATACCCTGAACCGGCCTGCCAGTGTCGAGATTCAAGACGTGACTCGTGATAGAAACATGCATTTTATTCGTCCGCAGCAAAGTGCTTGCTGATGCGCAGCAAAGTTATTTTTTCCTGTTCGATACTCGCTCTTGCGACTTCTTCATCGCGGCTGTGCTGAAGACAAGCGCGCAACAGAGCCAACATCTCATCTGCCTGCCGTTCTGCCGCACAGACGATAAAGGTGAAGCCGAAGCGGTCAAAATACGCGACATTGAGTTCATCAAACTCATCCAGCACCTGCGACTCGGAAGCCATGACGTGCGACTGTTCTTTCACCTGACGTTGAGTGTCCGTGTCGGTACCTGCATTGCGCTCGCCAATGCGCGGATGTGCCGCAAAAGCTGCCATTTTCTGCGCCAACGGCTGTGCCTGCCAGACTTCTGCTGCGCTGACGGCCAAACCCTCAAGCTCCGCAAACGGGCGCAGCGCGGCCAACTCTGCCGCCCATTTCGGGCTACCGCAAAACGCCAGCAGCAGCTGTTCCGCTTGCGGTGTTGCCAGGCGGTTGAATTCAGCGAGTTCGCTCGCAGTCACTCGCTTTTCCCGGTTGAAGTGAAAGATAACACGGCTGCTGGCAAAATCTGTGACGACTGTGGTTGCTGCACCAGACTCAAACCAACCTTGCGCCAGGTCGTCGAATGCGCCGGTGGCACCGGGCCCGCCAACTGCATTAACTCAGCCACAATAGACAGCGCAACCGCCGGCGGATCTTTGCGCTGTATGCCTGAGATACCCAGAGGGCAGCGCAACGCCTTCAGCTGCACCGGTGTCCATCCATTGCGCGTGAGCCGTTGCAGAAAGTTGTTAGCCTTGGTGGTCGAACCAATCAGGCCAATCGACGTGCAGCCACGCTTGAGCAAAGCTTCAACCAATGCAAAATCCAGCAGATGGTCGTGGGTCATAATCAACGCATGTTCAGGCCCCGATTCCTCCCCAGCCGCCTCACCCGCTGCCACCCAAGCCACGGGATCCGGACAGTATTCATAGGTACCCGCCTGGGTTGACTCAATCTGCCGGCGGTTGTCCAGCCAGGTTACACTGGCCTGTAAACCCTCCAACAATTGCTTCACTTGCGCGCCCACATAACCGGCGCCAAACAAAACGACGCGCAACTGCTGGTGAATTTTACATTCGAACAATACCGTCACACTGCCACCGCAACACTGCATGGCAGCCGCTGCCAGCGGGAAGTGCTGAATCACCTGACCACCACGCTGCTCCGCCAGCATGCCGCGGGCCTGCGCAATGACCAACTGCTCCAATTGACCGCCACCCAGCGTATCAAAATGGTCAGCCTGTCCAATCAACATTTTGGTGCCTGCTTCGCGCGGTGCTGACCCAGTTGTCGCCAGTACGGTAGCGAGTACGTAATCGGTACTCGCGGTCTCGTAATCTGCCAGCGCCGCATACCAGGGACGGATGAATCGAGTCATGGGCGTCTTGCCTCCTGCACAGCCCAATACACCGCTTCGGGCGTCGCCGGTGCAGCAAGATAGGGCAATCGATGTCCGGCTGCGCGACACGCCTGGCGCAGGGCACACCAGGCTGAAATGGCCAGCATCAACGGCGGCTCACCCACCGCCTTGGATCTGTGTACGGTATTCTTGCAGTTCGGCTGCTGATAAAAATCGACGTTGAATACAGGTGGGCACATGTCCGCAGTGGGTATCTTATAATTCGCGGGCGTATCCGTCATCAGCACGCCCTGCTCGTTCCAATACAGTTCTTCACAGGTCAACCAGCCAAGGCCTTGAATATAGCCGCCTTCAATCTGCCCACGATCTACAGCCGGATTTATCGAGTTCCCGACATCATGCAGAACGTCCACCCGCAACAATCGATACTCCCCAGTCCGACAATCGATCACAACCTCTGACGCCGCGGCGCCATAGGCAAAATAGTAAAACGGATGACCGACGCCCCGGGATTTGTCAAAGTGAATGTCCGGGGTAGCGTAAAAGCCCGTGGCGGAAAGTGGTATGCGGCCCTTGTGGGCCAGGTCGCAAGCCTGCGCGAAGGTGAACTGCTGGTCACCAACCAACACCAGGCCATGTTCAAATCTCACCTGGCTGGGTACCACCTCATGTTCCTGAGCCAGATGTTTTCGCAGTGCGTCCTTGATCTTGTTACAAGCATTTAGCGCGGCAAATCCATTCATATCCGTGCCTGACGACGCCGCTGTTGGCGATGCATTAGGAACCTTGTCAGTTCGCGAAGGCGTATTCAATACATCAGCCACACCGATCCCAAAAGCCGTCGCAACAATCTGGCGCACCTTGGTATGCAGGCCTTGGCCCATTTCAGTACCACCATGGTTAACCTGCACAGTACCGTCCCTGAATACATGCACCAGAGCGCCAGCCTGATTCAGGTGCGTGGTGGTAAAAGAGATGCCAAACTGAACCGGGGTCAGCGCCAACCCTCGTTTGAACTCAGTGTGCGCAGAGTTAAACTCGCGAATCTGTTGCTGCCGTACCTGGTAGTCACAGCTGCCCTCCAACTGCTTGAGCATATCGCCCAGGCTGAACTGCTCCATAACCTGTCCGTAAGGCGCAGTATCCCGCCCAGTTCTGTACAGGTTACGTTTACGCACCTCCAGCGGATCCAAGCCGGTCTGAGCCGCAATTTCGTCCATGACAGCCTCAATACCCAGCATCCCCTGCGGCCCGCCAAAACCGCGAAATGCAGTATGGGAGACATGGTTAAGACGGCGATGGTGTGCTCTCAGACGGACCGCCTCAAACGCATAAGCATTGGTCGCGTGAAACAGCGCACGATCAACAATACCACTGGACAGGTCCACCGAATGGCCACAATTGGCCTGCAGTTCGATGTCGCCATGCTGCAGAACGCCGTCGTCGTTGAAGCCGATCCGGTAATGCCATTCAAAAGGATGCCGCTTACCGGTCTGAATCATATCGTCGGCGCGGGACATGCGGTATTTAACCGGACGCTGCTGACGCAGCGCAAACCAGGCGGCCAGACAAGCGAGCGGTGCGGCCTGAGTTTCTTTGCCACCAAATCCGCCCCCCATGCGCAGACAGACAACGTCCACTTTGTGCAGCGGTAGCGCCAATACGCCTGCCACCTGATGTTGCACATCATCCGGGTGTTGAGTTGACGAATGTACTGTAACCCCGCCGTCATCCCTGGGCTCCGCGTAAGCCGCCTGCCCTTCGAGATAAAAATGCTCCTGACCACCAATATGCAGGCAGCCCTGCACGACATGTGGTGACTCAATCTGTACGTCGGTAACACCCCAGTCGCGTGACGGCAGGAGCGTGGCGTCTTGTTTGACAGCATCCGCGATAGATAATACCGGCTCTGCAGGAGAGACGTTTATGTCCGCTAACCTCGCCGCCTGCATCGCCTGTCGATGGGTCACCGCAGCAACAGCGAACAGCGCCTGTCCATGAAAAGAAATGGCGCTGGCGGACAGCAACAGGTCACCGGGATAAACCGCACCAATGTCAGCATCGCCTGGAATATCTGCGGCCGTCACCACATCCACAACCCCTGGCGCGCGAGCCACAGCGTCCAACTCCAGGCTTGCAAGCTCACCGTGAGCCAGCGGCGCGTAGCCGACTGCAACGTGCAGCGCATTCGCGGGTAAAGCCACGTCATCAATGTACAGGGCGGTACCCCGGGCATGTGCGGCACCCGATTCGTGCGCGGTTGCCTGACCCACAGCAGTCATTCAGCAACTCCGGGGAGCGGATAAAGTGTTTCCAGAGATAAGTCAGTCAGGGACAGTTCTGACGATGATTTTATGCCGCGAAGAACTTTCGCCAACAGATTACCAGCCACCTCCAGCCGGTATGCCGCGGTGGCCCGCGCGTCAGTAATGGGATGCAGGTGCTCGGCCAACTGGCGCAGCAAGCCATCCACCCGAGACTCATTCAATTCTGCAACCGGCAATCCGGTTAAAACCTGCTCCAACGGTGCAATGCGCACAGGTACCGCAGCCATACCGCCAAAGGCAATACGACAGTTCGTGATCGTTTGTCGCGGATCATCCAACTCCAGGTAAAATGCACCCAGTAAGGAGGAGATATCATCCTCCTCACGCTTGGTGATCTTGAATACCTGCAATGCAGACCAATCTGGAGGAATTTTAAACGCCACAGCGGTGATTAACTCATCCGGCCGGCGCCGGGTTTGTTTGTAGTCGAGAAAAAACTCACTCAACGGCAAAGATCTGCTGCGACCGGAGAAATCAATCAACTTCACCCGGGCATCCAGCGCCAACAGGACTGGCGGCCAATCTGCAATGGGCGACGCACCGGCGATGTTGCCTCCCAGTGTGCCGCGATTGCGGATCTGCGGAGAACCGAAGCGCCTTAACATCGCACGGATCGCCTCACAATGGTGCGGCTTCTCGCCGAAATACTGCTGTAACCGGGCGTGGCTGACATTGGCGCCGAGAACTAATTCACCACCAACATCCTCAATCTGCGCCAGTTCATCCACCATCGACATATCGACGACATAACGATAGTCCACATAGTCGCGGTTCACCGGCAGCCATGCGTCTGTTGTACCGGCGACGAGCAGACCCTCCTCAGCGTGCTCAGCCAGACTCTGACAGGCTTGTAGAAGTTCATCCAGCGAGGTAGGACGGATATAGGAGGCGCTGCGTTGTTGCGTATTCTCAATGGCGTACAACCAGCCAAGATGCGCTTGTGCCGCTTCAAGCTGCGGATCACCACTTGCCTCCTGTAAGGCCGCAATGATTGGTCGATACCCAGTACAACGACAGAGATTGCCGCTGATGGTATGCACCGCTGACGTTCGATGCTGCATTTCCGCAGCGTCCTCCAGCAACCCGCCAACCATGGACATCACAAAACCCGGTGTGCAGAAGCCACATTGCGACCCGTGTTGAGCCACCATATGCTTCTGCACCGGATGCAGCAGGTTATCTTGCGCAACCCCCTCCACGGTCAGTACACCTGCATCCAGAACTGCGCCGGTGGGCGTAATGCAACTGTTCACTGTCTGCACCACACCGTCTCGCGCCACCAAAACCGTACACGCACCACAATCACCAGACGCACACCCCTCTTTGGTGCCAGTCAGCAGGTTCTGACGCAACACCGTCAGCAGGCCCTGAGTCAGATCTGTTTCGTGG
>JBCCUW010000124.1:0-9631 GCA_039196385.1 Pseudomonadota bacterium | reverse complement strand
TGCGGTCGTGCTCGTTCTCTCCGCTCGCTGCCGCTCACTGCGAGTCGAACCGCAGGGCCGAACCAAGTCCATCAGGTGGGCAGATAAAAAAAAGCCCGGGCCTAAAGGCCCAGGCTTTTTTTGTACTGTCTATAGAGGAGGCGCACCTGACAGGATTATTCGGTCCAGGCTATTCGCCTGGTCCTCACCCTGCGGGCTGCGCGCGACCGTGCGGTCGTGCTCGTTCTCTCCGCTCGCTGCCGCTCACTGCGAGTCGAACCGCAGGGCCGAATCAAGTCCATCAGGTGGGCAGATATAAAAAAGCCCGGGCCTAAAGGCCCAGGCTTTTTTATATATGGCGCACCTGACAGGATTCGAACCTGTAATCCCCGGTTTCGTAGACCGGTGCCTTATCCAGTTTGGCCACAGGTGCGTAGGGCGCGCTATTATTCAGAAAGTCGGCCGTTACCTCAAGGGGCAATCGCGCGTTTGGCTGACCGCGTCTGATTTCGGCAGAGTACACCGCCTGATGGGAGATTCCTACAATTAAGGGGTAGGGGTCTTCCAGACGATCATTTTGTCGATTTGCATGTCTTCGATGGTGTAGGGAATGCCGCCTATGCCCAGGCCGGACTGCTTCAAGCCGGCAAAGGGCATGATGTCGTCGCGGAAGGCGGTGTGCTCGTTAATCATGATGGTGCTACCGTTCAGGCCGCCGGCGATACGGTGGGCGGTGTCGATGTTGCTGGTAAACACTGCCGCCTGAAACGCAAACGGGACGTTGTTGGCCGCCGTAATGGCGTCACTTTCTTCGGTGTAGCCGAACACGCACACCACCGGGCCAAATATCTCCTGCATGGCCACCTCGCTGTCCGCTGGCGGGTCGACAATGACCGTCGGTGCGTACACGCGGTCGGAAACCCGTTCACCCCCGCAGGCGATGGTTGCCCCGGCGCTGCGTGCGTTATTCACCCACGACTCGACGCGGTCAACTTCCGCGGGCCGGATCAGAGGGCCCACGTCGGTGGCTGGATCCAATGGATCGCCCACGTTGAGTTCAGCCACGCCGGCGACCAGCGCATCAACCACCTTTTGTTTGATCGTCTCGGGGACATATACGCGTTGCACAGACACACACACCTGTCCGGCATGGTAAAAGCCGCCTTTCAGCAATGCAGGAATCATGGTGTCTATATCAGCGTCAGCAGCCACCACAACCGGTGCGGCGCCGCCGTGCTCCAGGGCGCAGCGCACCCCCGGGGCAAGTTTGCTGCGCAACATCCAGCCCACCCGTGCGCTGCCAATAAAAGAAAAGAAGCTGATGCGGGCGTCGGTGACCAGGGCTTCTGATACTGCGACTTCATCGGTGATCAGCGTCTGGCACCAGGCCTCGGGCAACCCTGCCTGGTGCAGCAGTTCCACAAATTTCAGGCAGCTCAGGGGCGTATCCCCGGCGGGTTTGACGATCACGGGACAACCACTGGCAACGGCTGGTGCCACCTGATGCACAATCAGGTTCAGCGGGTGGTTAAAGGCACTCACCGCGGCAACTACACCAATGGGTTCTTTGTGGGTGCGGGCACTATGTCCTGCGGTTAACGGGCTGGTGCCCAGCGCGATGGTACGCCCGATATCAGACTTTACGTGCTCAACACACAGACGCACGCCGTCTGCTGCACGCAGGGCTTCCACCCGGGCATCTTTCAGCGGCTTGGCGCCTTCCTGGGCGATCAGGGTTGCCAGCCCATCAATATCTTGTTCCATCAGTTCCGCGGTGGCATTCAAGATCTCGACGCGGCGGGTCAGGCTTAACCACTTATCGCGACTGCCGTGCAAATGCACCGCGGTGGCCAGCATGTTTTCCAGGTCGCTGGCGTCCTGGGTATCCAGCGTGGCCAGCACGCTGCCGTCGTAGGGAGACTGTACTTCTAACATAAAGGGTTCCTTGTTCCTGCTCGCTTACCTGTTTTGGGCAGCCGCGATTGTGGATCGTCGGGCGGCTTGCTACGCTCACATTCTGACTACCGGGGCGGCCAATCGTTCGCACCACCTCAGTTTCGCGTCTCTCTTTTTAGTGTTGGAAGGGCATGAATACAAGCAGCGATGTACAAAATCGTTTTGCGTTGGGCGCGTTGTGCATGTGCGTGGCCATGCTGGGTGGTACCTCCATCGATATTGCGGTGAAGGCGCTCGCCCCACATTACTCTACGGCACAAATTGTGCTGCTGCGCAGTCTGTTTGCCATTCCGTTGATCTTTGCTCTGGTCTGGCATCAGGTGGGTCTGCCGGCGCTGGGGCGGGCGGGCCTGGCCTGGCAGATATGGCGCGGGCTGCTCACCGCTGGTGCTAACTTTGGTTTCTTTTATGGGCTCATCTACGTAGAGCTGGTCACAGCGCTGATGCTCGCTTACGTAGGCCCGGTCCTCATTGTGCTGCTGGCCAAGCCGCTGCTGGGCGAGCAGATCAGCATGGCGCGCATGGTCGGTGTGCTGATCGGTTTTGCCGGAGTTTTGTTTGTCATCCAGCCCGGCAGTGTGGATGTGCATCCCGGTATTCTGGCGATTTTGGGCAGCGCGCTGTGCTGGGCGCTGTTGTCCATCAGCAACCGGCAGCTGGCGACCCGCGTATCCACACCGGTACTGACGTTCTATACCTATCCCATCAGTCTGCTACTGGCGGCAGTATTCACCTACGCGGAGTGGGGTGGCGCCTGGCAGACGCCGGTCGGGTGGCACTGGGCGCTGTTTGCCACCGCGGGAGCGGGCAGCCTCATCGCCCATGGCTTTGCCGCGCTGGCCTATCGTTACGCCGCAGCCGGGGCAGTCGCGCCCTTTGAGTACACCGCGCTCATCTGGATCTCGCTGGCGGGGTACGTGTTTTGGAATGAGATACCTGCCTGGACTGTCTGGGTGGGCGGTGCTGCGGTGATTCTGGGCGGCTATATTGCCCTGCGCAGTCGCTCTTAATTCCCCGACAAGATTCCACAAGCCTATTGCTGGTCAGGCAGCTTGGCTATACTGCGGCCTCAGACCGACGGATGTTACAGGGACTTACCATGACACCATTGATGAGCGCTGGCGTGCAATTGATGCTAGTGGGCATGGGCACGGTGTTTTTCTTTCTCACTGTGCTTGTGGCCGCGACTCGCGTCATGTCGGCCATGGCCTTGCGTCTGGCGCCGGTTCCGGACAGTCCGCCAGAATCCGCTTCGGTCACACCTGGCCCTCAATCCCGACATCCCACCCCCGACGAAATTGCCGCCATCAGCGCGGCCATAGCTGCCCATCGCGCTGCCCGCCGGTAGCCGCAGTACTGGAGAATTCATGAGCGAACCGTCTAGCCCGTTCACACAAACCCAGGCCGCCAATCAGACACGCCTGGGCATTACCGACGTTATCCTGCGCGATGCGCACCAGAGCCTGCTGGCGACCCGGATGCGAATTGAGGATATGTTACCCATCGCGCCCAAGCTCGATCAGGTGGGATTCTGGTCACTGGAAAGCTGGGGTGGGGCCACATTCGACGCGTGTATTCGCTATCTGGGGGAAGATCCCTGGGAGCGTATTCGTACACTGAAACAGGCCATGCCCAACACACCCCAGCAGATGTTGTTCCGAGGACAGAACATTCTGGGTTATCGCCATTACGCGGACGATGTGGTGCACAAGTTTGTGGAGCGCGCCGCCGTAAACGGGGTGGATGTGTTTCGCATCTTTGATGCGATGAACGATATGCGCAACCTGCAAACCGCCATTAAAGCCACCCTGGATGTGGGTAAACATGCGCAGGGTACCATCAGCTATACCGTCAGCCCGGTGCATACCATTCCGCTGTGGCTCGACCTGGGTAAGCAGATTGAAGACATGGGTGCACACAGCCTGTGCATCAAAGACATGGCGGGGCTGCTCAAGCCGTACGTGGCGTACGAGCTGGTGTCCGGCTTAAAGGACAGCCTGGACATACCCATTCACATGCAGTGTCACGCCACAACCGGCATGTCTACCGCGACTTATGTCAAATCTATCGAAGCAGGCATTGATAATGTAGACACGTCCATTTCAGCCATGAGTATGACCTATGGCCACTCCGCCACAGAGTCGTTGGTCGCGATCCTGCAGGATACCCCGCGCGATACCGGGCTGGACATCAACCTGCTCGAGGAAATTGCCGCCTATTTCCGCACGGTGCGCAAAAAGTACGCCAAATTTGAAGGCGGCTTGCGTGGCGTGGACTCTCGCATTCTGGTGGCCCAGGTGCCCGGTGGCATGCTGACCAACCTGGAGAATCAGTTGCGTGAGCAGAACGCGGAAGACAAGCTGGACGACGTGCTGGCGGAAATTCCCAAGGTGCGCGAAGAACTGGGCACCATTCCTTTGGTGACCCCAACTTCGCAGATTGTCGGCACCCAGGCGGTGATCAACGTGCTGATGGGCGAGCGCTACAAAAACATTACCAAAGAAACCAGCGGGGTGCTGCGGGGTGAATACGGCGCCACCCCTACGCCCGTGGACAGCCAGTTGCAACAACGTGTGCTTGAAGGTGACGAGCCGGTGACCTGTCGCCCAGCAGATTTGTTGGCGCCAGAGCTGGACACGCTGACGGCCGAGTTTAACGCGCTGGCGAAAGAACATGACCTGACATTGGCCGACGCCGCCATAGATGATGTGTTGACCTACGCGTTATTCCCCCAGGTGGGCCTGAAATTCCTGCAGAATCGCAACAATCCGGATGCCTTTGAACCCGTCCCGACCGGTGAAGAAGTAGTGGCCGCCGCACCCGCTGCTGCGCCAGCAGCTGCAGACAGCGGCGTATACACAGTGAAGGTAAACGGTCAGCCGTATGTTGTTGAGGTCAGCGAAGGCGCGGATGCGGGTGCTTCCACACCCACGGTAGCCGTACAACCTGCAGCGGCACCGGCTTTGCCTTCGGGTCAAGAGCAGGCCATTCCATCACCGCTGGCCGGTAACGTCACCCGGGTGCTGGTGAACCCGGCCCAGCAGGTGCAGGAAGGTGAAGTCATTCTGGTGCTGGAAGCCATGAAGATGGAAACCGAAGTCAGTGCACCCCGGGCGGGGACAATTGCCAGCATTCAGGCCCAGGAAGGCCAGGCCGTGCAAGTAGGGGATACGCTGCTGACGCTGGCGTAACCATGGAGCTCATTCAACAACTCTGGCAGGCCTCGGGGTTATACCAAATCACCCTCGGGCAGTTTGTGATGCTGTGCGTGGGTGGCGTGCTGCTGTATCTGGCCATCGCCAAGAAGTTTGAACCGCTGCTGCTGCTGACCATTGGCTTTGGCGGCATTTTAGCCAATATCCCCGGTGCAGAAATTGCCACAGGAGATGGCCTGCTGCACCTGGTCTACGTGGTGGGCATCGAAACCGGTGTATTTCCGTTGATTATATTTATGGGCGTGGGCGCCATGACAGATTTTGGCCCGCTTCTGGCCAACCCGCGTACCTTGTTTCTGGGTGCGGCGGCTCAGTTCGGTATTTTTGCCACGCTGTTGGGTGCGCTGGGGCTCACCTCCTTGGGCGTGATGGACTTCAGTCTTAAAGAAGCTGCAGCCATCGGCATCATTGGTGGGGCAGATGGACCCACCGCGATTTACGTGGCAGGGCAGCTGGCCCCCAACCTGCTGGGTGCCATCGCCGTGGCGGCATACTCGTACATGGCGCTGGTGCCGATTATCCAACCGCCCATTATGCGTGCACTGACCAGTGAAAAAGAGCGAGCCATTCAGATGGTACAGCTGCGCCCGGTGAGTAAGCTGGAAAAAATCCTGTTTCCTATCCTGCTGCTTCTGCTGATTGGTTTGTTATTACCCACCGCAGCGCCGCTGCTGGGTATGTTCTGCTTTGGCAATCTGATGAAAGAATGTGGCGTGGTGGATCGCTTGTCAGATACCACACAAAACGCCCTCATCAATATTGTTACCATCTTCCTGGGACTCGCCGTGGGCTCCAAGCTGCAGGCTGAGGTGTTTCTGTCGGCCAGTACCTTGGGCATCTTGTTACTGGGCATGGTGGCGTTTGCGGTGGGGACAGCCAGTGGGGTGTTGATGGCCAAAGCCATGAACCGCCTGAGCAGTACGCCGATTAATCCCTTGATTGGTGCGGCAGGGGTGTCTGCCGTGCCGATGGCAGCCCGGGTGGCGAACAAAGTGGGTCTGGAAGCTAACGCACAGAACTTTCTGCTGATGCACGCCATGGGTCCGAATGTGGCCGGGGTGATCGGCAGCGCCGTGGCTGCAGGCATCATGATTCTGTTCACGTCGGGCTTGTAGCGTTGTGCCTGATGCACACCCCACAAAAAACGCGACAGCGGTCACGTTCCGTCAGCCCTCACAGGCGCGGTCATAGTGGCAGGGTGCACCGCTGTGTTAGCATGTGCGCGGTCCTGTTCACCACCTGACGGAAAAGCATGAAAAAGCAAACCCATTCCAGCTTGATTGTTGCATCGGTACTGTTCCTCAGCGCGGCAACATCTTCGGCTTACGCCGAAATGCAATACTGGGTATCGGTACACAGTTTCAGCACCGAGCAGAAAGCCCAGAGCACTGTGGCTAAACTGGATCAACAATTAACAGAGCGCTTCCAGGTTGTCGGTGCCAGCACCAATAGTGGCTACTACTACCGTGTGGCCAGCGGCCCATACCAGAGCCGTGTGATGGCAGAAGAGCAGGTGCGCAGTGCCCGTGCCCTGGGTTACACCGGTGCCTGGTTATGGTCGGACGACAGTGATGCGTTTGCCCAAGCCGTCCGTCCCACGGCAGGCTTCAGCGACTTCGGTAGCACCGATGATCTGTCTGGGTTGGATGACGACTACACCTTTTCTGACCTCCCGGAATACGACGACAGCGATACCAACCTGGGCGGCGACACCAGCGACGCAGATCTGCTTCAACAGCGCCAGCCTCCGCCAGAACTGGTGGAAGAAGCGCCAACCGGCTACAAGCTGAACCAGTTGCACCGCGACAGCTAGAATCTGCCTGACTGGCAATCCGCCGCCGGGCGAATTAACCTAGGGGACACGACTTACGGACCCTGGGAGAGCACTGTGAGCGAAAGCATACCCGCGCCGGATGAGCGCAACGCCTGGCGCCTGGATACCAACCACGCCGCCCGAAACTGGGCCCGCAGCCCATACCCCAATACCGATAATAAGTACTTTATGGTCTCGGCAGATGGCCATGTACAGGAACCCAAAGACCTGTGGAAGGTGCGCCTGCCGGAAGAATACTGGCCACGCCTGCCTGGGGTGACGGTAGATGAAGAGGGCAGCCAGTTTCAGAAAACCGAGGGCTTCCGGCCGCTGCGCATTCGCAACATCAAGTTTGAAGGTGAAGATGCGCTGCGGAACCAGTCGGGACGAGATCCTCAGGCGCGCATAGACGACCTGGCCAAAGACGGGGTGGATGCGGAGATCCTGTTCCCCAACTTGGGCCTGACCATGTGGGCCACGCCTGACCCTGAATTCAGCCAGATGATGTGTCGTGCCTGGAATGATTGGGCCTGGGAAGAGTTCGGTCCTTACAATGACCGGCTGTCCCCCATGGCGTGCATTGCCGCGGGAGACATCCCTGGCGCCATTGCTGAAGTGCAGCGATGCGCCAAATTGGGATTCAGAGGCCTGTCGCTGCCCTGCAAACCGAAGTGGGGACCCCCGAATCACGAAGATCTGAACTACAACCTGCCGGAATTTGATCCGCTGTGGGCGTGTATTCAGGACGCCAATCTGCCGATGACCTTTCATGTGTCCACCGGACGGGATCCACGCACTTCCAGAGGCAATGGCGGCGCGGTGATCAACTACGCCGTGCACTCTCTGGCGCCCACCATGGAGCCCATTGCCAACCTGTGTGCCTCCGGGGTGCTGGATCGCTTTCCCAAACTCAAGTTTGGCGCCATCGAGGCCGGCATCGGCTGGGTCGCCTGGGCGCTGCAGGCTTTGGACGAGGCGTACAAGAAGCACCATATGTGGGTGCGCCCGCAGTTGAAAATGCTGCCCAGTGAGTACTTCAAGCAGAACGGCTTTTCGAGCTTTCAGGAAGACAAGGCCGGCCTGGATCTGGCCCGCGAACATGGGTTGATCGACAACTTCCTGTGGGCCAACGACTTTCCGCATCACGAAGGCACCTGGCCGCATTCGGCCCAGGCTATCGAACGCACCATGGTGAATTTGAACGAAACCGAGCGAGAGAAGATTCTGGGTCTGAACAGCGCGCGGGTTTTCGGATTTGATGTACCTGAGGGTTACTGAAGCCGAATCTTACCTTCGCCACTACATTTGATTTACGAATCCTCACATCTGGAGGAGAGGGCTGGCGCATACTAGATTGCATCTTTACGGGAGTGATGTAGGAATGAGTAAGTGCCCTTTCCACGATGACAGTGCTGGCCACACCCAGGACGGTGAAATTGAAGCCATCCACTGTGCGGCATGTGGTGACTATCGAATTTCTAAAACCGCGCTTGATCTGCTGCAAGGCACCAAACTCCCGGAAGGTTGGGCACAACTGGTGACCCGGCGCGCACTGGTCTCCACCCGCGATACGCGGATGCTTCAAGCCTGATATAGATCAAGCCCGATACCGAAAAAGGCCGACCCAAGGCCTGTCTGGCAAGTTCAACACTTGCAACTACTTAACGCGGCATCTGCCGCGTTCTTTTTATCTGCAATTGCACATTTATGCAGGGTATGATGCTGCGCTGAATAACCCGCCGGATTGAATAGAACAACATGCGTTACCAGACCGCCACCCAATGGGGCGTTTACGAAGTTGAGGTGGTGGACGGCAAAATCCGGCAGGTGCACAACTTTGCAGGCGATCCCGATCCCTCACCACTGGGTCAGGCATTACTGGATGGGGTGCAGCACCCGTTGCGCATCACTCAACCGCACATTCGCCGGGGCTGGCTGCAGGGCACCGCCAATCGGCGTCAGCAAGCGACGCGCGGGGCGGATGAGTTTGTGCCGGTGCCCTGGGACGAAGCGCTGGACATGGGTGCTGAGGAAATCCGCCGCGTCATTGCGGAACATGGCAACACCGCCATTTACGGCGGCTCATATGGCTGGGCCAGTGCTGGTCGCTTTCATCACGCACAATCGCAACTGCACCGCTTTATCAATCTGCTGGGCGGCTGTGTGCGCGCCATGAACAGCTACAGCACCGCTGCTGCCCAGGTGATTCTGCCCCATGTGGTCGCACCCTGGCATACCGTCGAGCTGGAACAACCGTCGTGGCAGGAACTGGCTCGGGATGGCGAACTGGTGGTGGCCTTTGGCGGTTTGCCGCTACGCAATACCCAGGTGGCCTATGGGGGCATCACCGAACATCAATCCGGACCCGGACTGCGGGCTGCTGCAGAGCAGGGGGTGGAGTTTGTCAGTGTCTCGCCAACGCGTGGGGACACGCCACCCTGGCTCAACAATCAATGGCTGGCCTGCCGCCCTGGGACTGATGTGGCATTGATGCTGGGTATTGCCTATGTGTTGGAAACGGAGCAGCTCCTCGACCGGGCCTTTCTGAGCAGCCACTGTGTGGGTTACGACCAGTTCAGCGCCTATCTGCTTGGTGCGCGGGACGGTGTGGCCAAAACCCCGGCGTGGGCGGAGACCATCTGTCAGGTGCCTGCTGACAAGATCGTTG
>JBCCUW010000123.1:0-9637 GCA_039196385.1 Pseudomonadota bacterium | reverse complement strand
TTCGTTGGTGCGGGTCACCAATATGGTGGAGAAACCTGCGCCGGAAGATGCGCCCAGCAACCTGGCAATTATTGGTCGCTATATCCTGACACCGGACATCTTTGATATTCTGCGTAACACCGAGCCGGGCAAGAATGGAGAGATTCAGTTAACCGACGCTTTGATGCATCAGGCGCACAGCGGCTGTGTCATGGCGTACAAGTTTGCCGGCCGACGCTTTGACTGCGGTTCGGTTGCCGGATACGTGGACGCTACTAACTATTTCTATGAAAACGAATTTCACGAACACCCCTGATCGGTATCGTTCAGCAAGTTTTTTTGCATCGGCAAAGTCTTCTGCGCTGGGTTATCGACCAATTAATAAGGCGTGCTTGAGTTACTCGCTGTTTGCCAGTGTCCGCGGAGACGCTTGAAGTATGGCTCTGCCGGCTGCAATGGCCGTAAATATGACGCAACTGCGGCAACGCCCGAACAAGCCGCTGCAGCTGGATACCGGTCTTCCGCTTGAGCAGCTGCCGACGCCTGCGCTGGTAATCAACAAGCCCGCGCTGCAGCGCAATATTGCCACCATGGCATCGTACCTTGGCCAGCACGGCAAAGGCTTTAGACCCCACGCCAAAACCCACAAGTGTCCCTTGATCGCTGCTCTTCAATTGCAAGCGGGCGCAGAAGGAATTTGCGTGGCAAAAGTGAGTGAAGCGGTGGTCATGGTGGAAGCGGGTATTGAACCACTGCTGATCACATCACCTATCACTACCGCAGCTAAAGCTGAGGTGGTCGGCGCCCTGGCACAACGTACGACCCAACTGCAGATTGTTGTCGACAGCCTCGCCGGGTTGGCGGCACTGGAAGCTGCGCTGCCCACAGACGCACAGTTGGGGATACTGATTGACCTGGATATAAACATGGGACGCACAGGCGTGAGGGACGATGGGCTTGTGCTCAGCTTGCTGGAACGCCTGGCAGCTAACCCGCAGTTGAACTTTGTTGGATTTCAACACTACGCTGGCCACGTCATGCATGTTCAAGGTTATAGCGAACGTCGCGATAAATCGCTGGCATTGTGGGCGCAGGTCGAAGAGCGTCTCGCGAGCCTTGCTGCAGCGGGGGTAACCCCTAAAGTTGTGACAGGCTGTGGTACGGGTACCTACAATATCGATGTTGAAGTGGATGCTGTGACTGATCTGCAAGTGGGAAGCTACATTTTCATGGATGAGGAATACCGCCTCATCGGCGGTATTGGACAAGAACGTTTCGAAGATTTTGAGGTGTCGCTGACGGTCGCGTGCACCACAATCAGCGCACCCACGGCCAAAACGATAACCGTTGACGGAGGCTACAAAGCCCTAGCGTCCGACACGGTAGCTCCGGTGTGCGACGACCTGCCGGGCGTTAAATTCCGTTTTGCCGGAGATGAACACGGCGTGCTCATTAAGCCGGAAGGTGAACAATCACTGCAACTGGGTCAACTGGTGCAGGTCGTCACCCCTCATTGTGACCCGACGGTGAATCTGCACGACTACTATTGGATGCAGGAAGAAGATGGCTTGGTGCACAGCGCCTGGCCGATCAGCGCACGCGGTTGCAGCTGGTAATAGCGCTAAGGAGATGATGTGTTAGAAATTATTCAGGCAGGTGGCTGGCTGATGGTGCCGATTCTGTTGTGCAGTGTTGTGGCTGCTGCCATCAGTGTGGAACGTCTCTGGTCGTTGCAACGGACCCGTATTCTGCCCAAAAACCTGCTTGCGCAAACCTGGACCGGCGTGAAGCAGGATGAGTTTGATCAGCAGCGCACTCGGGATTTGCGGGTAGCTTCACCCCTGGGCCATGTCCTGGCTGCCGGCATTACCAACGCCAAACGGGGCCGCGACATCATGAAAGAGGCGATGGAAGAAGCCACCCAGCAGATCAGCCACGATATGGAGCGTTATCTGACAGCCCTGGGAATTATTGCTTCTATCGCCCCTCTCCTTGGCTTACTGGGCACAGTGGTTGGTATGATTGACGTCTTCGACTCGCTGATGGCGGAAGGTGCGGGCAATGCCAATGTGCTGGCAGGTGGAATATCGACCGCATTAATCACCACTGCGGCGGGACTCTCGGTCGCTATCCCTGCACTCATGTTTCATCGGTTCTTTTTGCGTCGCGTTGATGAGCTTGTTGTAGATGTCGAAATGGAGAGCAGTAAACTGGTAGACATGATCCATGGCAGCGAGCAGGAGCGGGCAGGTGCCTGAGCGCGGCGCGATTAGCAGGGTTTACGCACATGGCTAAGCGTAAGCGCGGTCGTCACGAAGCCAACGTCGAGTTGACCCCGTTGATTGATGTGGTCTTTTTGTTGCTCATCTTCTTCATGGTGTCCACAACGTTTGTGCGCGAGACTGAACTGAAAATCAACTTGCCCGAAGCAGATGGCGAGCTCCAGGAAATTGAAGAACAGGCCATCGAAATTACCGTAGACAGGGTTGGCGACTACGCGGTTAACGACCGGGTTTTGGTCAATTCCGAAAAGAGTACTCTGGTCAGAGCGTTGCAGGAGTCCCTGCCAGATGGTCAGGCTGCGCCGAGAGTGATTATCACCGCAGATGCCCTGGCTGCACATCAAGCTGTAGTCCGTGCAATGGATGCAGCAGGCACGGTGGGCCTGACGCGTGTCAGCATCACCACGCAACAGCCGCAGGAAGAAGAGTAGCTCGCTGGCCACCATGCAATCTGCGCCTCAGCAACAGGACAGCCCCGAGGCTTCGCCACCCACTGAAAAACCGGGTGATTGGTCGACCTATAAGCGCCTGTTGTCCTACGTCACGCCTTACTGGTTTATCCTGCTGATCTCAATCCTGGGTTTCCTCGCCGCGGCCGCAGCGGAAACTTATTTTGGTTACCTGTTCGGCGAGTTGATCAATCAGTGGGACGATGCAGCGGTGCGTGCGGCTGCGACCATCCCCATCTTCATGTTTCTCACGGCCCTGGTGCGCGCAGCCGGCACAATTATAGGCGAGACCTTTATCTCAAGGGCTTCGTTTAATGTCGTTTACAACCTCAGACAATCGTTGTTCTCGCAATTGTTGGTGTTGCCCAGTACGTACTTCGACAAAAATTCACTCGGGCACATTGTGTCTCGGCTCACTTTTACGGTTGCACAGTTGCGTGATACCGGCACGGATGCGCTGCGCGCAATCATCCAGGATGGTGTGAAAGTGCTTGCGTTGCTGGGCGCCATGCTGTGGTTGAACTGGCAACTCACGGGCCTGTTCCTGGCCACGGTGCCGGTGCTGGCATTGGTCGTTGTGATCACAAGCTCGCGTTTTCGGCGCATCAGTCGGCGCATTCAGAATTCCATGGGTGACGTTACGCATGTGGTATCCGAGTCCGTTTCCGGCTATCGCGTGGTGCGCATATTTGGGGGTCAGGACTACGAATCGAAGCGGTTCGAGAAGTTCATTCGCACCAATCGTCAGCAAAGTCTGAAGATGGTGATCACCAAGGTCAGCAGTGCGCAGTTCAACGAGACCACCATCAGTCTGGCCATCTCCATTCTTATTCTGCTGCTTTACGACGCAAATATGAGCAGCGGTGATGCGGTGAAGTTCATGGCCTGGGCAGGACTGCTGGGCAGGCCAATCCGACGCCTCTCGGAAGTGAATGCCAAATTGCAGCGAGGTCTGGCGGCTGCGGAAGATGTCTTTACCCAGCTGGATGAAACCGTTGAACAGGGCCAGGGTACGAAGAAGCTTGAACACGTCCAGGGTAACCTGGCATTCGAGAACGTTTCGTTTGCCTACACCGATGGTAAGCCAGTCCTCAACGGCATTAACCTGGTGGTTCCAGCCGGGCAAACTCTGGCGCTGGTTGGCCGTTCCGGCAGTGGTAAAACGACGCTGGCAAGTCTTATACCCCGATTCTACGATGTTTCCGGTGGCCGTATTCTGCTGGACGGTCACGATATCTGCGATTACGACATGGATTCGTTGCGGCAACAGGTTGCTTTGGTTTCGCAGCAGGTGACACTGTTTAACGACACACTGCGCAATAACATCGCGTATGGTGCTTTAGCTGACGCTGCAGAAGAAGACATCCTGAAAGCAGTCAAGAACGCCCACGCCCATGAGTTTATCGACAATCTGCCGGATGGACTGGACACTATTGTTGGTGATGATGGTGTTTTGCTCAGTGGCGGGCAGCGCCAGCGTATCGCCATTGCGCGAGCGCTACTCAAGGATGCGCCACTGCTGATTCTCGACGAGGCAACCTCCGCGTTGGATAACGAGTCTGAGCGACACATCCAGCAAGCGCTGGAAGCTGTAATGCGCGGGCGTACCACTCTGGTCATTGCACATCGCCTGTCAACTGTGGAATCTGCAGACCAGATTGTGGTCATGGATGACGGCAATATTGTCGAATCTGGAGATCACGCCAAGCTTCTGCAAATGGAAGGCATTTACGCGGATCTGTACAACAATCAGTTTGAGGACAGTCCAGCAGACATGCCGGTTAAGCGGCGACGTAAGGCTGTACCTGCCAAGGTTGCTCGACGGCAGGACAAACCTCGCAAGAAGCCTGCGTTGGGCCTGACTGCCGCTTGGTATGAAGGGGCAGGGTGGCTGCATATGCTCAGGCCGTTGTCCTGGGTGTACAACCTGGTCCGCAAGCGCCGGCACAAACAATACACGTCCGGCGCAAAAGCACCCGCGCGCACGAACCTACCTGTTATTGTGGTTGGCAATATTACGGTGGGCGGTACCGGCAAAACCCCGCTGGTGGGCTGGCTTGTCGAGCAGCTGAGGTTGCGTGGCTTTGTCCCGGGTGTTGTCATGCGTGGTTATGGCGGCAAGTTGAGCAAAACCGGCACACTGGTACCCAGCGGGGCCGATCCTGAGCGTTACAGTGACGAAGCGGTGCAGTTACGAGATCGACTCGGATGTGCCGTCGCGATTTCGGCTAACCGCATCAAGGGTGTACGACTGCTGCAGGCGCAGGGCTGCGACGTCGCAATTTCCGACGATGGCCTGCAGCACTATGCAATGGCTCGTGACCTGGAGATTGCAGTTGTGGATGGTACGCGAGGCTTTGGTAACGGTCTGCTGCTGCCCGCTGGGCCGCTGCGCGAACCGATCGCGCGGTTAAGCGAAGTTGACTGGGTTGTTGCTAACGGTGAACGAGTCGAGTTGCCGATGCGCGACAATCGTTCAGTGGAGACTTTGGCCGGTAAGATGCCCGGTCATCAGCAGACCGTCATGATCATGCAGCCCGTGGAGTTTCATAACGTCGTCACCCATGAGACGATGAGTTGCGAACAGTTTGTGAAAATTCATACCGACGTCCACGCGGTGTGCGGCATCGGTAATCCGCAACGGTTTTTCAGCACGCTCGAAGACTTACAGATCAGCGCTGAACAACATGCTTTCCCTGATCACTACGAATTTGCCGTCGAAGACGTGACATTCACCGATGGTAAGCCGGTTATCTGCACAGAGAAAGATGCGGCCAAGCTTAAGCATTTGGAACTGCAATCGCTGAGTATTTGGTATCTGCGAGTAGCGGTTGTACTGCCTGAAGTGGCGCAGCAGCGCCTCGATCAGCTGCTGACATCCCGGGCCATCAGGCCGGCGGGGAGTGTTGCTGAATCCGCTGAGCTGGACGCCACGGCATGACGGTACATGTGGTCATTCCTGCCCGGCTTGCGTCTACGCGGTTGCCAGACAAGCCGTTGGCTGATCTGGCCGGTATGCCGATGGTGGTGCGGGTTGCGCAGCAGGTCGCCAGATCAGACGTCGAGTCGATTCACGTTGCCGTGGATGACGAACGCGTGTTGCGCACCGTCCTGGATGCTGGTGTTCCGGCGCTCATGACGCGGCAAGATCATCCTGCCGGCTCGGACCGAGTGATGGAAGTGGCAGAGCGTCATCAATGGCCCGACGAGGACGTTGTTATTAACGTGCAAGGTGACGAGCCACTCATGCCACCGACCGTGGTTAATTTCCTTGCCGGGGTCATGGCGGACAATCCCGCACTGCAGCTGGCGACTCTGGCAGAATCCATCGAACATGAAACAGACTTTCACGATCCGAACGTGGTCAAAGTGGTTTGCGACCGTCATGGTGATGCGCTGTATTTTTCGCGTGCGCCTATTCCGTACCCGCGCGAACCGGCAACGGAGCTACCGGGCGTGCTGCGTCATGTTGGCGTTTATGCGTTCCGGGTTGGCGCCCTTAGAGACTTCGTCAGCATGCAGGGTAGTCGGCTCGAATCCATAGAGAAGCTGGAACAGCTGCGCTGGTTGGAAGCTGGGCATAAAATCAGAGTATTGCTGAGTCCAGCGCCCGTTCCGGGTGGTGTTGACACTGCTGAAGATCTGGCCCGCATACGCAAGCTGCTGGCGGAGCAGGTTTAACGCGGTGGAGACACGCGCGTCAGATCAATCTGCGTTGCATTACGATGAAAATTTTTTACCCCAGTCTGAGGCGCAGGAGCTGCTGGATTGGCTGGAGACCGGCCCTGAGGTGCACTGGCAGCGCGAACAGTTTTCCTTGTTTGGCCGCACCACCTGGGTGCCTCGTCAGTTGGCCTGGTACGGTGACAGCGGGCTGAACTATCGGTACACCGGGTTGGATCATTACGCCAGTGGGTGGCCGGCACGTTTGCTTGCGCTGAAAAATCGCATCAGTGACAAGACCAAGCTACCATTTAATTTTGTCTTGCTGAACCGCTATGCCACTGGGGCTGAGTATATGGGCTGGCATCGCGATGACGAAGCCGCTGCTGGCCCCATGATTGCTTCACTGAGTCTGGGCGGTGCGCGCCGCTTTCGCGTCGCCCTGCATCGTGATGGCACAGAGGCTCAAGAGACTGAGGCAGATACAACCAAGCCTGCTGATGCGCCTGCGGTGCGTTCCATTACCCTGGGCTCCGGGTCGCTGCTCACCTTTGACGGGCGGTTGCGCCATCAATTGCCGAAAACCAGGAAACACGTACCAGTACGGATTAATCTGACCTTTCGCCACCTTTCGTGTCCCACAGCCAGGCAGAAATAGATAGATGCAACCCGCCCCTGATTTTGTCATTCCCAACACGCTTGCGTTGCAATCGCGAGCGCAGTGGGGCGCTCGCATGACTTGCGTGGATGACTTGCAGGAACTGCTCAGCTTCTGTGCTGCGCAAAACTGTGCCATGCAAGTGGTTGGTGAAGGTTCCAACATAGTTGCCCACAGTCGGGTGCAAGGTTGTGTGGGGGTGATGGCCAATCGTGGGATACGGGTCCTCGAAGAAACTGCAAGCAGCGTGTTGCTGTATGTTGAAGCTGGCGAAAACTGGCATCAATTTGTGATGCATTGTCTCACTGCCGGTTGGCACGGACTGGAAAACCTGGCGTTGATTCCGGGTACTGTAGGAGCCACACCGGTACAAAACATTGGCGCTTATGGCGTGGAAATTGCGGAGTTTGTGCATGCGGTCCATGTTGTTGACCGGGCAGGGCGAGTGCATGATCTCGACCCGGCAGACTGCGCTTTTGGCTATCGCGACAGTGTTTTCAAAAACGGCAATGACGCTATTATTCACGCGGTGTCTCTGCGCCTGCACAAACACAATCGCGTACATATTGAATATCCCGAGTTGCAAAGCTGGCTTGAAGACAATCAACTGTTAGAACCAACCCCGCAGCAGGTTGCGCAAGCAGTGATAGCGATTCGCGCCAGTAAGCTGCCTGATCCTGCGCAGGTGCCAAACGCGGGTAGTTTCTTTAAGAACCCGGTGGTTTCCCAGTCGCATGCCCGCCGTCTGCAACATCGGTATCCCGAGCTGAAATGGTACCCGCAAGACAACGCAACGGGCGCCATGGCGAAGTTGAGTGCAGCTCAGTTAATAGACTTGAGTGGAGGCAAGCAGCGCCTGGGCGGCCCGGTGGGTTGCTGGCCGCGGCAGCCGCTGGTCCTGGTCAATCACACCGCTGACGAGGCCGCACAAGTGATCGATTTTGCGGCGACCCTGCAATCAGCGGTGTGGCGTCAGTTTGAAGTTCAGCTCGAAGTAGAGCCCTCGCTGTTATCCTGATCTGCAGGTTTAGAGGGTGTCGGGTCTGCAACGGCGCCGGATATGACGCCCTGCGCCTTTAGCTCAGCCTGACGCGCGCGCTTGCGCACCTCCCTGGGATCATTAAACGCCCGGCCTGATCTGGCTTTGGGTGTAGCACTGCTTTGCTCTGCGGTTGTTTGTGTCGACGTTGCGGTGGCCGGAGCCTGTTCGACGGTGGCAGTAGCTTGGGCAGGATCCTCCGCCGCAGGCTGCTCGACGGCGGCAGTAACTTGGGCAGGATCTTTCGCCGCAGGTGGTTCAACCGTGGCAGCAGTTGGCGTGGGCTCTTTAGCGGCAGCTGGTTCAACTGTTGTAGCCGGTGGCGCGGTTGGCGCCGCGTCGTCTGGTTGCGACGTTGTGGCTGGTTTTGCAGACGCACTTTCTGACGAGTCTGCCCCGGCCACCGGTTTTTCCGCACCATCCTGCGGTTGCGCCGAAACTTTTGCCACTTTGCCACGATTGCGTGGATCATTGGCGGCTCGACCGCGAGGCTTTGGTGACGCTTCCGTTGTTGTTGTAGTGGCGTCCGTGGTGGTTTCTGCACTGGCGGTGTCCACGACGGAGCTACTAAGACTATCGTTCTGTTTGTCGGGTTGTTTTTCCATCGCCTCTGTTACTGCCGTAACGTTTGCTGGCTTGGCAGCCGCTTGTGTCGGCGGGCTGGTTTGATCAGCAGCGTTGCCAGTCTCTTTGGTGGCTGAGGCTGAAGTGGACCGGGTTGAGCGGTTTTTCCTGGGAGCGCGCTTACTATTCGCAATGCTTTCTTCGCTTGGCTGCCTCTCGGCTGCCGTCGCTCGTGGTTTATCGTCTTCGGACTTGCGGTCGTTGTCGCCTTTTCGTTGTGCGCCACGTGGCTCTTTCTGCCTGCTCGCCCGTTCATTCTGATCCGACTTACGCTCATCCGACTTGCGTTCATCCGACTTGCGTTCGCTGTTGCGTGCCTGGGTTGCGTTGTCGTCGGACTCTTTGCGTTTTTGCCGATTTTCTGACTTACGTTCAGTCTGCTCTTCCTGGCGGCGTTTGTCCTGCCGGCGGGTAGACTTGTCTTTGGCCTCGTCATCGCGCTTGGTCCGCGCGTTATCTTGTTTCTTACCGCCGGACTTCTTATCTCCACGGCGCTCGTTTCTGCTGCGGCCCCGTTTGGCGTCACCTTTATCCTGGCCGTCTGTGCCCCGGCTGTCTTTGTCCCGCTTGTCCGAGCGACCACCGCCGTTCCCGCGCTGTCGCTTTTGTGGTGTTTCGGCTGGGGCGGCGCTACTTTCTTCTACCTCGTCTGAGAATAGACGTTTGATGAGCTTGTTCCATATGCCCGGTGCTGCCTCTGCCGTTGGTGCAGTTTGCGGCTGGCTTGCAGCGGCGGGCGGTGGTGGTGGTTGTTGCGGTTGGATAGCCTGCACCGCCGCCTTCGGTGGGCTCGGTAGCGGCGTATCCTGAGGAATGTCAGTGGCGCCAGCCTGGTTGGCCAGGTTGGAAAGGTCATAACTGGCAATCTCACCTTCTTCCCGCACGTGATCGTCGCGCAGGCGCTCCACGATATAGTGAGGCGTATCCAGGTTTGTGTTCGGAA
>JBCCUW010000122.1:0-9700 GCA_039196385.1 Pseudomonadota bacterium | reverse complement strand
CGCATCCGCTCACAAATTGTCCAACGTATTCGTGACTACTTTAATGCGCATGAGTATCTGGAAGTCGAAACGCCCATGATGCATGCCATCCCCGGTGGTGCCACAGCGCGTCCGTTTATCACCCACCACAACGCGCTGGATATGCCCCTGTATCTGCGTGTGGCGCCGGAGTTATTTCTCAAGCGTCTTGTGGTTGGAGGGTTTGAACGCGTATTTGAGATCAATCGCAATTTTCGCAACGAGGGTTTATCGACCCGGCACAATCCCGAATTCACGATGCTCGAGTTTTATCAGGCGTATGCCGACTATCAGGACCTCATGGCGTTAACGGATGATCTGATGGCCGCGCTGTGCCGGGATGTGCTGGGCACAACCGCGCTGACGTATCAGGCGGTGGAAATGGATTTCAGCAAGGCTCCCCAGCGTTTGACCATGGCGGAATCGATCTGTCAGTTTACTGATCTGGCGCCTGATGCGGTCGAGGACGCAGGCGCGTTGCACGATAAGTTGACCCAGTTGAATCTTGATCCGCAAGCAACCTGGGGTGTTGGCAAGTTGCAGATGGAGTTGTTTGAGGCGCAGGTCGAAGGCCGCTTAATGCAACCCACTTATATCACTGAGTATCCTGCAGAGGTGTCGCCGCTGGCGCGTCGCAATGACGATAACCCGCAAGTGACTGATCGTTTTGAATTGTTCATTGGCGGTCGCGAATACGCCAATGGTTTCTCCGAGCTGAATGATCCGGTTGATCAGGCGCAACGCTTTAAGGCCCAATCGGAGCTGAAGAGCAGCGGCGATGATGAAGCCATGCATTTTGACCAGGACTACGTGGATGCCCTTGAATATGGCTTGCCGCCCACCGCCGGGGAAGGGCTGGGCATTGACCGGCTGGTCATGCTTATGACCAATGCCCCATCAATTCGAGATGTATTGTTGTTCCCGCTGATGCGTCCACAATAGGCAAGCAATATCTGGGGGTACCGGCAGGTAGGGGGATGTGGTGACGGCAACCAACCGAGTTAAACTGGAAAGCTCCTGGCAGCGGCTGCTGAGTGATGAGTTTACTCAGCCCTATATGCAAACCCTGAGCCGTTTCCTGCGTCAGGAGAAGCAGCGTGGGCGACGTATTTATCCGCCTGGCGACCTCATGTTTGCCGCATTGGATCAGACCCCCGTTGAGCGCGTTAAAGTGGTCATCATAGGTCAGGATCCTTACCACGGCGCTGGCCAGGCCCATGGACTCAGCTTTTCGGTACGCCCGGGGACGGCATTACCGCCCTCGCTGGTGAACATTTTCAAAGAAATCAATGACGATCTGAAGCTGGCTCCTGAACTTGCCCTGGGTAAAGATCAGCGCGGTTGTCTGAACAGTTGGGCCGCTCAAGGGGTGTTGCTGCTGAACGCGGTCTTGAGCGTCGAACATGGGCGCGCAGCCTCGCATCAAAACAAAGGTTGGGAGACTTTTACAGATGCGGTGGTCACCAGACTGGCAGCGCACAAAGCTGGTCTGGTGTTCCTGTTGTGGGGCAGTTATGCACAGAAAAAAGGCCGGGTCGTCGACCGGAATCGGCACTGCGTTTTGCAGGCGCCACATCCGTCGCCTCTCTCAGCGCACCGGGGTTTTTTCGGCTGCCGACATTTTTCGCAGGCGAATGCCTATCTGCGTGAACAGGGCCATGACCCGATCGACTGGCATGTCGTTGAATAGCGTTCAATGGAGATCAATGGAGTTGAATAAAGTCCAACGGCGCCCAATCGCATCAGACGACGCGTTATGATAGTTCAAATTAATACGATACTTGCCGTAACAGCCGGCAACAACAGGAGATGGAAAATCACATGGTAGTTTCAAATACCGACAAATTAGCCCTTGAGCAACGCGGGAATACCCTTGTGGTAACGATTAATAACCCGCCGGCAAACACCTGGGATCCGGAAAGCCTGCAGGGACTGGCGCAACTCGTGGAAGCTTGTGATGCGGATAAAGATATCTATGCGATGGTCCTGGTTGGCGAAGGCGAGAAGTTTTTTTCCGCCGGTGCGGATCTGAAGCTGTTTGCGGATGGTGACAAGGACAATGCCCGGCTGATGGCTGAACATTTTGGTACAGCGTTTGAAACGTTATCCAAGTTTCGTGGCGTTACCATTGCTGCCATTAACGGTTTTGCCATGGGCGGTGGCCTGGAATGTGCGCTGGCTTGTGACATCCGCATCGCTGAGCAACAGGCACAGCTGGCGCTGCCCGAAGCCACTGTCGGTCTGCTGCCTTGCGGTGGGGGCACCCAGAATCTGGCCTGGATGGTTGGCGAGGGTTGGGCAAAACGTATGATTCTGTGTGGTGAGCGCATAGACGCAGAAACTGCCCGTGGTATTGGCCTGGTGGAAGAGGTCGTTGATAAAGGCCAGGCCAAAGGCCGCGCACTGGAATTGGCAGAGTCCGTTTGTAAACAGAGCCCGCCCGCGGTCGCGGCCAGCAAAAACCTGATTCAGCAGGCACGTTCGGGCAATATCGCTGCTGCGTATTCTGTCGAACGGGATGCCTTTGTTGGCTTGTTTGACACCCGCGACCAGGGCGAAGGCGTGAACGCATTTCTAGAAAAACGCAGCCCGCAGTGGACGAACAGCTGATATGACTGCATCTGATGAAGTTCTGATTCAGGAGCTACCTACTGCCGGTAAGGCGTTGCTTGGCCATGCCCATCTTAATGTTGAAGCGACGCTCAATGCTCTGAGCCTCAGCATGGCCCGGGTTTTAGACGCGGCGCTGCGTGATTGGCAAAAGCGGGATGATATTGCCGGTGTTGTTATCACGGCTGCGGGTGACAAAGCGTTTTGTGCAGGTGGCGATATTCAGGCTCTGTACCGCGCCATTACGGCGAATCATGCCGCAGCAGAAGTGGTTGATACTTACCCGTTTGACTTTTTTGCGGAAGAATATCGTCTCGATTACCTGCTGCATACCTACGGTAAGCCGGTCATTACGCTTGGGCACGGCATTGTTATGGGCGGCGGTCTGGGAATCCTGTGCGCGTCGGAATATCGACTGCTCACCGAAAAATCCAGACTGGCGGTACCCGAAATTACCATCGGCTTGTTTCCCGATGCTGGCGCAACCTGGACGCTGGGCAAAATGGAACCGCGCCACGCGCTGTTCCTCGCGTTAACTGGCAGCCACGCCAATGCCACGGATAGTCTGCTGACTGGAATGGGACATCACGTTGTTGCCCACGACCAACGTGACGCCTGTCTGCAGCAATTGGTGGCGCTCGCCTGGAGTGGTGATGGCGCCGTGGATCGCAGTCAATTGGATGAACTGCTGGCAAGTCTGACCGAGCGCGGCCTGGCGCCTGCTGTGATGCCAGAAAGCGAGCTTGGTCCCATTGCCCCAGGGGTTATTGATTTCACTAATCTGCAGGCAGAGGCTGAAGGGATTTACGCTCTCGAGGGTCAATCGCCCTGGATTGATCGGGGTATTAACAACCTCCGCAACGGCTGCCCAACCACGGCAGGTATTGTGCTGGAGCAGTTGCGCCGGGTACCGGACATGACGCTGGCTGATGCTTTTCGCATGGAGCTCACGGTAGCGACCCACTGTGCGTTTAACCATGACTTCAGTGAAGGTGTGCGCGCGCTGTTGATTGACAAAGACAACCAGCCCCAGTGGGCGTATGGAGATATTGCGCACCTGGATTGGCAACACGTATTGAATCACTTTGCACCGCCCTGGCCTGAACACCCACTGGCGGATCTCGGCGCTTAATCGGCCGCAGTCAGATAAGGAGACAACAATGACAACTGCACAGCAAACGATCGGCTTCATCGGGCTCGGTAACATGGGCGGTCCGATGGCTGCCAACCTGCTTCAGGCTGGCTTTCAAGTGAAAGTATTTGATCTGGTTCCGGCCGCCGTAGCCGCAGTTACGGGCGCGCAGGCCTGTGACAGCGCGCAGGCAGCGGCGGACCAGGTGGACGTTGTTGTCAGTATGCTGCCGGCCGGTGCGCACGTCCGCTCTTTGTACCTGGGCAGCCCGGAACAGCCGGGCCTGATGGCAAACCTTGCCGCAGACACGCTGATTATCGATTGTTCCACTATCGATCCTGACAGCGCCCGGGCGGTTGCTGAGGCAGCCAGCGCCAGGGGCTTGCAGATGCTGGATGCGCCGGTATCCGGGGGTACCGCTGGCGCCGAAAATGGCACGCTGACCTTTATTGTGGGTGGTGCGGAAGACGCGCTGGGACGGGCGCGTCCTATTCTGGAAGCCATGGGCGCGAACATATTTCATGCCGGTGGCGCCGGCGCCGGTCAGGTTGCAAAAATCTGCAACAACATGTTGCTCGCGGTTTTGATGGCCGGTACGGCTGAGGCGTTGGCGCTGGGTGTAGAAAACGGTCTGGATCCGGCGGTGCTGTCCAACATCATGAAAGTATCATCCGGCGGGAATTGGGCTTTGAACGTCTACAACCCTTATCCCGGTGTGATGCCGGATGTCCCTGCGGACCGTGGCTACAGTGGTGGCTTCCTGGTGGATCTGATGCGCAAAGACCTGGGTTTGGCGCTGCAGACGGCACAAGCCTCAGCCAGCTCAATTCCGCTGGGTTCACTGGCGCACAATTTGTATCAGGTACATCGGCAGACGCATGACGCCGGCCAGTTGGACTTTTCCAGTATCCAGTGGCTGTTCCGGCCCGAGTTGAAAAAGGACTGATCAGCGCAGCGCGTTCTGCACCTCGTTAACTTCGTCGCGCAGATCCTGCCGGGCGGCTTCGTCCATTTCCATGTTGATGCCCAGCCGGTTCAGTGCCGGTGCGGCGTACCACTGATCGGGCAGATCGGGATGTTGCACCTCGAGCACGTCCACAGAGTCAGCAAAGCCGCTAACTTGCAGCAGGTGGGCGGCACAAACGATATCAACGTAGTCAGTTGACTGACTTTGATGGTCGATATCCATGTAGTGTAGCGGTACGTCTGCGATTTCGTCAGCAAAATTCCAATGCTGCAGAATCATCTTGCCAATTGTGGGGTGGATACTGTGAATCACTCGATCCAGGGTCAGACTGTCGCGAATGAGGTGATCGTTTTCTTCGACCCAGCCGAGAATCGGGAGTACGCCAATACGATGGGTAAGGCCCGCCAGAGTGGCCTGGTCGGGGCGCAGTTTGGTGTGGCGTTTGCACAATATGGAGCTCCACGCCGCCACGTCGCAGCTGGCTTTCCAGACATCGCGCATCTTGCGGTCGACCATTTCGCTGGTGGCCTGAAACATTTGTTGCATGGCCAGGCCGGTCACGATGTTAGCAGAATATTCGACACCCAGGCGGCTGATTGCCTGGGACAGGTCATCAATTGAACGAGTTGCGCGAAACATCGGCGAATTGGCCGTGCGCACCAGCTGGGCTGTAAGTCCGGGATCTTCGCTCACCACCTTGCTCAAAGAAACGGCGGAGACGTGCTCAGACTCTGCCTCCTCACGAATGCGTAATGCCACTTCCGGAAGAGAAGGCAGCTCCAGCTGATCTTTGTCCAGCGCGGTTTGAATTTCGGTGGTGATTGATTCGGCAAGTTCGCTCATGGAAGGGCAAATCCTTTTGCAGTCGTTCTGGATAACAGGTGCTCAGTGTCAGTATAGACGGTGTTCGGCAATCTGCAGGGTCGATGGGGCTATTGATCCAAGGTTGAAGTGCTGACCCGGAGCGCGGTCATCTGGGCGCTCAGCAGGCTGGACTCAAAGCGCGCTTACCGCCAATCCACACCCGCTTTGTGCAGCATAACTGACTACCTTGATGTGATCCGCGTATGCCTGGCCAATCACCGGATCGGCGTCGGCTTCAGCTGCAAATTGAACCAGCTGTTTTTTAACGGCACCACGAAATTGTGCCCGGGCGACAATCTCCTGACCCAGATAACAACCTTTGTCAAAATCCACTGCGCCAGCTTTGTCCAGGCCCAGCATCTGGGGCAGATACTCTGCGCTGCTGGCCTCGCTGATAAAGGCATAGGAGGCGTCAACCAGGCCTGCATCGAGCAGGGCTGAGCAATCGTCTGCGTCTTCAGCACCCTGGCTGCTGTCCACAACGAAGTGATGTTCCGCCAGCGCGGGCCCACTGGTCTGCAGCACTTGCTTGTCGGAGGGGGCGGGTAGGGTATTGTCGAGTAATCTCAGTTGCGCATCAGCAGCGACCAGATTGCAGCGTGAAAAACGCGCATACGGGCTGAGGAACTGACTGATGGTGTCTGCCAGGCTCTCATGCACAACCAGAGCGACCGCTTCTTCTGCGGCCCAGTGAAAAGCCCAGCCGCTGGCGATGACCCGGCCTTTGACATTACAGATGGCCATCGGGGTCAGCGCATCGTCTGCCAGCCGCTCGGTCGCGCAAGTGAGGTAACCCTGCAGAAATTCGGCTGCGTTGCTGCCTTGCACCAGAACAATGGCCGCAGAGCGCCATACCGGGAAGCCGTTCATTGCTCAGATGTCCTGTGGCATTGGTTCATAGCACGCACCTCGGATGGTTGTGACTGGATTCATGGCGCTTATCTTACACCAGGAAAGGGCATAAACTGTTCTATTCGAATCGACAGGCACAGTATGGTTTATCTATGCAGGCAACGGACCACAAACAGATTTATTGGCGCAGCCGCCGCGGGATGCTGGAGCTTGAGCTGAAATTAGTGCCATTTGTCAGAGACTGTTTCAGCCAGCTCAGCAAAGAACATCAAGCTGCCTATGAACGTTTGCTGGGTGAAGAAGACTGGCAAATTTTCGACTGGCTGCAGCAGCGTGAGCAACCGGATGATCGCGTCACTGGCGAGATCATAGCGCAAATCATTGCCCACAGCGGTCGCCTGTAAACTGGTCCCCCGTTGCACCCCCGATGCAGATTTACTTTAAACCGGGGCTCTGGCGATGGTGGTGCATCTTCCTGTGTTGTCTTTACGCCGCCGGTGTGGCGGGTTACTGGCTCGGTATGCCCGGCCTGGCCCTGGTTATTCCAGCGAGCACCGGTCTGCTAAGGCAGCACCAGTCAGCGGGTGTACTCTGTTGCGATCTATCCAGCGTGCGCCTGCATGACTATTGGCAGCTGCCAGGGATTTTGTGTATTCACTTGGAGGCCGGCGGCCCGGCGCGCGTGTTGCGTGCAACGCCAGGTTCGCAGGTGAGCGTGCAACAAATGGCCCGGGTCCTGTGGTTGTTTGCTGATGAAGTGCCTGCCACAACCTGGTCGGCAGTCCATCGTTGGCTCAAATTGCAGTTACCCCCTCAGGCGGTGGGCTTAAGCATGTCGAAGTGATCAATGCTGCCGGGAAACATGATGGTATCTTCAGCGTGCTGCCGGGTATCTGGAAAATCCAGATTATAGTGCAGGCCGCGGCTTTCTCCTCGCTTCAAGGCAGAGCGCACAATCAGTTCGGCAACGTGCAGCAGGTTGCGCAACTCAATCAGGTCGTCACTGATGCGGTAGTTGGCATAGTATTCGTTGATCTCCTGCTTCAGCAGATCAATTCTGTGCTGTGCGCGCTGCAGCCGTTTGTTGGTCCGCACGATACCGACATAGTCCCACATGAAGCGGCGTAGTTCGTCCCAGTTGTGGGCGATGACAATGGACTCATCAGAGTCAGTGACTTGTGATTCGTCCCAGTGTGGAAGATTGGGTAAGTCGAACGGCCGGTCCAACTGGCTGAGAATTTTCTCTGCGGCGGAATGGGCAAACACCAGGCACTCCAGCAGAGAGTTGCTGGCCAGTCGATTAGCCCCGTGTAGACCTGTATAGCTGACTTCGCCAATGGCGTAGAGGTTAGGTAAATCCGTGCGCCCGAACCGGTCGACCAGAACCCCGCCACAGGTGTAATGCGCGGCAGGCACAACCGGGATGGGTGCCTGGGTGATGTCAATGCCGAACTGCCGGCAGCGTTCCGCGATGTTGGGAAAATGGGCGTGAATAAACTCCGCTGGCCTGTGACTGATATCCAGATGCACGCAGTCCTGGCCTAAACGCTTCATCTCATGATCAATGGCCCGTGCAACCACATCCCGAGGCGCCAGTTCTTCGCGTTTGTCGAACCGGTGCATAAACCGCTCGCCATCCGGGAGCCGCAATACGCCACCTTCACCGCGCACCGCTTCGGAAATCAAATAGCTGCCCGCATGTGGATGGTACAAGCAGGTGGGATGGAACTGATTAAACTCCATGTTGGCAATTCGGCAGCCCGCCCGCCATGCCATGGCGATGCCGTCACCGGTCGAACTGTCCGGGTTACTGGTATACAGATAAACCTTGCTGGCTCCACCGGTCGCGAGAATCACAAAGGGGGCTTGGAACACTTCGACATGCCCGGTTGTGCGGTTCAGTACGTACGCACCAGCGCACCGGCTTGGATATCGGCCCAGTTTCGACAAATTAATCAGATCAATAGCGAGCCTGTCGTTGATCAGCTCGATGTTGGGATGATCCAGTACCCGGGCCGTCAGCGTTTCCGTAATTGCCTTGCCCGTGGCATCCGCTACGTGCAATACGCGGCGTTGGCTGTGGCCACCTTCCCGGGTCAAATGAAACTCGTTGTCCTCGCGATCGAAATTTACGCCTAACTCAGTCAACCGAGCGATGGCTGCTGGCGCGCGGGATACCGTGAGTTCAACAATTTTTTCATCACACAGGCCAGCACCGGAGGTCAGCGTATCGTTGATGTGTTCTGCAAAACTATCCTCGGGCGCGGTAACCGCCGCAATGCCGCCCTGGGCCCAGTGCGAGGAGCCTGTGGTTATATCGCCTTTGCACAGGACGGTGACGCGCATACGTTCGGCAAGTTGCAGGGCTGCGCTCAGACCGGCGGCGCCGCCGCCAATGATTAGCGCGTCAGTGGAAAATCGCTGTGACAAACCAGGTGCCTAAGATGATGACTTTCCCTAGTATATCCCGCGCGACAGCGGCAGAATATGCCCGCTTTTAGATTGACGTTGCGCTGGGAAAATCGGATTGGCCGAAGAGACTGACAAGGAGCTGGTTAAGCGGGTACAGAAGGGTGATCAAGCCGCTTTTGACATGCTGTTTGCCCGTTACCAGACCAAAATCCTCAATCTGATCAGCCGCTATGTGCGGGACAGTGAAGAGGTGCATGACGTTGCACAGGAAGCCTTCATTAAAGCGTACCGTGCGTTGCCGCGATTTCGCGGCGATAGCGCCTTTTATACTTGGCTCTACCGCATTGCTATCAACACTGCCAAGAACCACCTGGTAGCGCGAAGCCGACGCCCCCCGGCCACTGACGTGGATGTTGAAGACACCGATTACCGGGATGATGCGGATATGCTCAGAGAATCGGAAGATCCTGAATCTGCGCTGTCCAGAGACCAGTTGCGGGCGACAATTCACCAGGCATTGGCAGACCTTCCAGATGATTTGCGCAGCGCGCTAACTTTGCGCGAATTTGACGGTCTCAGTTATGAACAGATTGCCGTCATACTTGAATGCCCAGTGGGTACGGTGCGCAGTCGTATATTTCGCGCGCGGGAGTTTGTCGATCAACGTATGCAGCCATTACTGTCGGGACGTGACAGCGAGTCGGCAGAAGCAGAGTAGGCACTGGATAGCGGCAGGTAAGTAGTGGCAGGTAAATAGAGGTAGGTAAGAAGTAGGTAGAATCTGCTAGAAGCAGGCGAAAGCCACACAGGTTAGAATATGCAGTGGGATGGGTGCTTGATAAGTG
>JBCCUW010000121.1:0-9732 GCA_039196385.1 Pseudomonadota bacterium | reverse complement strand
GGCGTTAGAACGATATGAGCAAGATTTTTGCCTGCAGGCCGGGCGGGCAGGGTGTGAAAGTCGAAATTGGTGAATATGTCGCCATTGAGCAGCCAGAAGGGCTCGTCAGCAAAAAATGGCAGTGCATTGACAATTCCACCGCCGGTTTCGAGCAGTTCCTGCTCCCAGCTGTAGGTGATGTTGACCCCGAATGTACTACCGTCCTGCAGATAATCGGCAATCTGCTGGCCCAGGTGGTGAAGATTAATAATGATTTCGCTGACTCCGGCGGCACTGAGTGCAGCCACCTGGTGCCCGATCAAAGGCCGCCCGGCCAATTCCAGCATGGGTTTTGGGGTCTGATCCGTGAGCGGTTTCAGCCTGGAGCCGATACCGGCGGCAAGAATCATGGCCTTCATGAGTGGGACTCGGCTGTGTCAGTGTTCAGCATTGTGCTGATCTCGCTCCACTTTTCTATGCAACTATTGAGTTGCATGAGAAACGGCTGCAGCTGTGAGTGTTCGCCACATTGTGCGCTGAGACGCGCCAGTACCGGGCTGATCGTGGGCAGATGGCTGGCGCGGCCATCACGCAGGTAGAGGCGGGCGAATATACCCACGGCCTTCAGCTGTCTTTGAATCGCAGTCATATCGAACCAATAGCGGACCTGGTCCGCGGAGTGGCCGGCCAGCAAAGGTTGCAGCTCCCGGTAGTAGCTGAGCCATTGGTTAACTTCAGCTTCGCTGAACGCAAAGTAGCAATCGCGTAGCAGGGAGGCGGGGTCGTACATGACCGGGCCGTGCCGGGCGTCTTGAAAGTCGACAATACCGAGTTGCCCTTGCGCCATATCAAAAAGAATATTGCGGCAGTGATAATCGAAATGAACGCAACCGCGTGGTTGCGCAAGCATCGCTGTCACCAGCTCAGCATAAGCCGTGTTATAGACGTCACGGGTGCTGGCGTGCTGCGTCGGATCTTTTGATTTGAGCAGACCACCGACAAACCACTCAGTGAACAGCCGCACTTCCATGTCCATGCGCGCGCCACTGTAGCCCTCCAGCGCTGGACTCTGGATAGCCGTCAGGCGCGGCAGCAGCTCGATGGCCGCTTGGATCGCCCGGTGCTTGTCCGGCGTGGCGTAGATTTGCTCCAGGTGTACGTCCCCCAGATCATTCATCATGAACCACCCCTCATGTTCCTGGTGGGCAACAATGCGCGGCACTGGCATACCCTGCTCATGCAGCAATGCTGAAAGGGTGTGGAAGGCTTTGTTGCGTTCCAGGTGTGGTGGACTGAGCATCAACACAAGCGTGCGGTTAGCGGTATGCAATCGGAAAAACTGTCGATGGCTCGCCTCAACGCGCAGCGGGGATACCCGGGAGATCTTGCCGTCAGTCGCTTGCAGATGTGCCTGGCACCAGGCTTGGATTGGAGCTGATAGGGGATTTTCTTGCACTTTACGGATTATAACCGGGTGTGGAATTCATTATCATGGGCTATGGAGTTTAATCGGTGTTTATCAAACACCAGTCAGACCACCTTGCTTCTTTTTACTGTGCTCGGCCTGCTCGTTGTCAGCAGTACAGCTTCTGCGCGAGCCGCGGATCCCGAGGAAGAGCAAGCTGGGGTGTCGAAAGAGGGTCGGGGTTATTCGTGCTATCCAGCCGGGGATGGGCAGGGCTGGGTGTGCGAAAAAGGGATGCAAAGGGGTTTGCAGAACAGGCCGGCGCGTCCAGCCTCGCAACCGCGCTCGCAGTCATCTGCCACGTCCCCAGCCGTGTCACCGACCTCCCCTGAGCCTGGCACCACGGCAGACGCTGCCGAGGCGCCGAGCGAAAGCTTGTTGTGGAATCAGGTTGGCGCCGGCCAGCAAAACAACCAGCCTGACTCCGGTGCAAGCGAACCTGCGGGAGGGCCGCTTGCAGCGCCTGGGGTAACAGCATCAGATCCTGCGACCGGCACGGTGTCCGCGGCTGTGCCACCGGCATCGGCTCGAGCTGGTCAGGTGGCGGCTGGAGGCGCCTGGTATACCCCAACTTCACCGCGGCCCATGCAACCTGAATATGCCCTGGCAGATGATCTCGCCGCACAGATTTACGTCCGCGATATTGCACCGGATGGTTTTTGCCGCGGGTCTTATCAGATTCGTGATTATCCGTTACCCCTCGACGCGGACAATCAGGCGTATCCGATAGTCACCGAAGCCGATACCTTGAGCTCCGAAATCGACGTGTTGGCTCAGCTCAGTGGCAATGTGAATATCGAGCAAGGTAACCGCCGCTTGCGCGCACCCCAGGCTGTGCTGGATGAGCAGGCACGGGTGGCCGAGTTTCCGGCAGGTGTGCGGATGGATCAACCCGGGCTCATTATGCAGGGAAGGCAGGCGCGGGTGAATTTGAACAGTTCCGAAGCGGATCTGAATAATGTGCAATTTGTGCTCGCGGATGCCAGCTTGCGGGGCACAGCAGAGCGGCTGCAGCAGGATAGCGACGGCGATATGACGTTGACGCGCAGCGCTTTCACCCGTTGTGAGCCCGGCAATAACGGCTGGCGCCTGCAGACCAGCCGTCTCGAGATCGCCCAGGATGAGGTGTTTGGCACGGCGCGCAACGCCACGCTCAAGTTCAAGTCGATCCCGGTATTCTACTCACCGTATCTTAAGTTCCCGGTATCCGACGAACGGGTATCGGGTTTTCTCTTCCCCACGCTGGCCTATTCTGATGAAGACGGCGTGGATGTGGCGACGCCGTACTACTTTAATCTGGCGCCCAATTATGACGCGACATTTGCCCCGCGTTATATCAGCCGGCGTGGTGCAGCGGCTGAATTGGAGCTGCGCCACAAGTCCCGCTGGCAGGACACTGTGCTTGGCGGCGCCTGGTTGCCCGAAGACGATTTGTACAACGGTGTGCTGAGTCTTGAAGATTTTGAGGAATTGCAGCAGAGCAGCACCGTGGATATCGGTGAGTTCGAGCCCGCTGATCGTTGGCTGGCGGCCCTTGATCATCGTGGGCGCATCGGCCGTTTTCGTACCTCCGCCGATTTCACCAGCGTGAGTGATGCGGATTACTTTCGCGATCTGGGTTCTGATCTGGGTATTTCCAGCCGCATTGAACTGCAGCGCAGAGGCGAAATTCAGTACAACCACGAAAGACTGTTTGTCCGTTTGTGGGGGCAGCGTTTTCAACGGCTGGATGAAATTGGCGTGGAGGACTATCAGCGTCTGCCTGAACTGGAGCTCCTGTACAGCCATCCACTGGGCCCTCTTGAACTCAGCCTGGGCGCCAAATGGGCGGACTTCGATCGCGACACGGACGGTTTGAACGGTCTGGCCGCAGTGACCGGTCAGCGGACGCATATAGAGCCGCGCGTCAGCCTGCCGTTCAGCTGGCCGTTTGGTTTTCTGACTTTTTCGGCGGGTTATCAATACACCAGTTACGATCTGGAGCAGGATGAGCAGGCGGGTGGCCTCCAGCTGGTTGATGAAACCCCCGACCGTAGCATTGGGGTCGCCAGTGTGGATGGTGGCCTGGTATTTGAACGTGATCTGCGGCTGTTTCAACAGGACCTGGTGCAGACTCTGGAGCCCCGGGTCTACTATTTATGGCAGGAATTTGATGATCAAGACAATCTGCCCCGGTTTGATGCCTCGGTCCTGACTTTTGGCTATCAACAGTTGTTCCGCGCCAACCGCTTTTCCGGACTGGATCGCATCGGAGATGCCAACCAGGCATCTCTGGGGGTTACGAGCCGTTTTCTCTCCCGTGAGACTGGACGTGAGTACTTTCGTTTCAGCATCGGCGAAATCTTCTACTTTGAGGATCGTGAGGTCACCCTCACCGGTGTGCAGACGGACGATGAGCGACAGATGACGTCTGCTATTGCCAGTGAAGTATCTGCCCGCCTGGCGGGCAACTGGCGGCTGACCGGCAACGTAGTGTGGGACCCCAATGATAATGAGGTCGATGAAGGGGGTGCCGCGTTGCAATATCGCCGCGACAATCGGCACATCTTCAATCTGGGCTTCCGTAACCGGCGCAGTGAGGATATCGAGCAGACGGATGTTTCGCTGATGTGGCCAATCACCCGCCAGTTCTCTATTTTCGGACGTTGGAACTATGATCTGGTGAGCGGTCGAACCATAGAAGGAATTGGCGGCATCGAATATAGTGACTGCTGCCTGCAGGTACGACTGATGGCGCGACGCTTTCTGGATAGTCCCGCCAACACCAACTTCACGGATGTCGAAGGGGACGAAGGCGTGTTTCTGCAGATTGTGTTTAAGGGCCTTGCCGGTTTCGGCAATCGTGCCGAGTCCATCCTGGAACGGGGCATCCGCGGTTACCGCGCCCCGGACAGACAGGACTATTTTTCCAACAACCGAGATTTTTGATGGGTAGTACTTTTGATGGGTAGTAAAGACATGCAGGAATTGTTCGCCAAAGCAGTCCTCCGCCGTTGGTCTGCAGCGTCCCGTGCACTGTCAACAGGGTTTGCTGTCCCGATGGGACTCTTGATGGGACTCTTGATCGGCAATGTACCCGCCACCCACGCGGCGTACCAGGAAATAGACTCCATCGTTGCAGTCGTTGAGGACGATGTGGTCCTGGCTTCGGAGCTGCGTTATCGGTTTGAGCAGGTCAGCCGCCAGATGCAAGCTGCAAATGTGCCGATGCCGCCTCGTGACATCATGATGAGCCAGGTCATGGAACGGCTTATTCTGGAGAGTATCCAGCGACAGGAAGCCGAACGCCGCGGGATCGAAATTGATGATGAAACGCTGACCCGCGCGGTGCAGTCTTTTGCCCAGGGTAACAACATGACATTGGAGCAGTTTCAGGTGGCGCTGCAGCAGGACGGTATCGGCTATCGACAGTTCCGTGAAGAGATCCGTCAGGAGATGATGATTTCGCGCTTGCAGCGCAACCTGATTAATCGGCGCATCACCATTTCGGAACAAGAAGTACAAGGTTTGCTGAACTCGCCTTTTTACAAACAGCTGTTCTCCGATGAGTACCGGGTGGGGCACATCCTCCTTGAAATTGAAGAAGGTGCATCAGAGCAGGTGGAAGCCGCCGCTGAGGCGCGTGCGGTAGAAATTGTCACCCAATTGCGCGATGGCGCAGACTTTGCCCAGATGGCCATTTCTACATCGGCCAGCAGCCGTGCACTGGAGGGGGGTGATCTGGGCTGGCGGCGGGCCGGTGAGCTACCCAGCCTGTTTACTGAACAGGTATTGGCCATGCAAGTTGGTGAGGTGGCAGACCCGATCAGAACTTCCGGCGCGCTGCACATTATTAAACTGCTGGAACAGCGGGGCGCGGGTACCCAGCAGGTGGAGCAAACTCTGGTTCGTCATATTCTGGTCAAACCCAGCGCGATCCGCAGTCCGGAAGAAACGGCAGATCTTATCGCCAGCATCAAGCAGCAACTCGATCAGGGTGGTGATTTTGCTGCGCTGGCCGAAGAGCATTCGGAAGATCCTGCAAGTGCGCTTAATGGCGGTGATCTGGGCTGGGCAACACCAGAACAATTTGTGGGGCAGTTTGGCGAAATTATGCAGGCGACCGCGATCAACGGTATCAGCGATCCATTCCTTACCCAATTCGGCTGGCACGTCCTGCAAGTGTTGGATCGGCGCGAAGAAGATCTGAGTGATGAAGCCCGCGAAAGTATGGCGGTGGAAATCCTGCATAAACAACGTTTCGAAGAGAAACAGCAGGAGTGGCTAAAGGAAATGCGTGACGAGGCTTTTGTCGAACTGCGCCTTTAGTCTGCCGCGTGAGGCCTTGACGTGATTGCGATCACCCCCGGCGAGCCGGCGGGTATCGGACCTGATCTGCTGGTGCAGCTGGCCCAGCAAAGCCGGGCGCAGGGCTGGGTGGCGCTATGCGACGCCCGGATGCTGGCGGCCCGTGCACAACAATTAGATCTGCCATTAAGCATCGATGATTGTCTGCACAACCCTTCTACAGCTGCAGCCACTATCACGGTGCAGCATATTCCCCTCGCCGTAGCCACAACTGCTGGTCGTCTGCATCCGGATAATGCGCCTGGGGTTCTGGCTGCGTTAGATGCGGCAACAGCTGGATGTCTGCAGGGCACCTTCCAGGCATTGGTAACCGGTCCGGTGCAAAAATCGGTTATTAATGAGGCGGGCATCCCTTTCAGTGGGCATACCGAATACCTGGCTCGGGCCAGCCAGGTGCCGGATGTGGTGATGCTGCTGGTGGCTGAGGAGTTACGGGTGGCTCTGGCAACCACACATTTGCCGTTGCGTGAGGTACCGGACGCGATCAACGCGGCGCTGCTGGAGCGCCGCTTGCGCATCCTGCGGGCTGAACTGATTAAACAATTCGGATTGCCGGATCCCCACATACTAGTGGCAGGATTGAACCCCCACGCGGGTGAAGCCGGCCATCTGGGTCGCGAAGAGATAGAGGTGATTGAACCGGTGTGCGCGACGCTGCGCGGGGAGGGGTTCAACCTCAGCGGTCCGTTGCCCGCGGATACCCTGTTCACCCCGACGCAGCTAGCCAATGCGGACGCGGTGCTGGCGATGTATCACGACCAGGGCTTGCCGGTGTTAAAGCACGCGGGATTTGGCGCAGCCGTGAATGTAACCCTGGGTCTGCCCTTTGTGCGAACCTCAGTTGATCATGGCACCGCGCTGGATCTTGCCGGTTCAGGGCAGGCAGACCCCGGTAGCTTGCGCGCGGCTCTGCAATTGGCCGCCCGGCTCTCTGCTGGTTGAAGGCAGATGTATGCACGCAAACGCTTCGGCCAGCACTTTCTCACCGACGAGCAGGTGCTGGATCGCATCATTACCACGATCGCTGGCGATCCTGCGGATGCCGTCATGGAAATTGGGCCCGGCCATGGTGCACTGACTGACTTGTTAATCGGGCAGGTAGGCCGTTATCTGGCAGTGGAGATAGATCGAGATCTGGTCCCGCTACTGCGCGCGCGGCATAGCCACATGACAGTCGTGAACGAAGATATCCTGCAATGTGATCTGCCCAGCTTGTTGCAGCCGTCGCCCCCGGCGGGCTGGCGTATTGTGGGCAATCTGCCGTACAACATTTCTTCCCCGATTCTGGTGCGGCTGCAGGCGTTAGCCCATGCGCATCCGGCGTTGGTGCGGGATATGCATTTTATGCTGCAGAAAGAAATGGCTGACCGGTTGTGTGCCTCACCGGGTAACAAGAACTGGGGTCGGTTAAGTGTTCTGTTGCAGTTGTACTTTGCCGTGGACAAACTGTTTGATGTAGCACCGGAGAGTTTCTCACCGCCGCCGCAGGTATGGTCCAGTGTTGTGCGTCTCATACCGCTTACCGAGATGCCGGCTGCGGATGAACTGGACCAGCTCCAGGTGATTTTGCGCCTGGCATTCTCAGCGCGCCGCAAACGGCTGTCGAACTCTTTGAAGCAAATTCGCCTGGACTGGAGTAGAGTTTCGGAAGAGTTGTCGCTGGATCCCGGTGAGCGTGCGGATAATGTATCGAAAGAACAGTTTCTCGGGCTGGCCCGCCTGTCGATCCGGGGTTGAGTATAGTTTGTAAGGAATGAATCGAGTATGAGTACCCCGCACGAGGTTGATATTGCGGTCGTCACCCAGTATATCGCAGAGCAGTCAGAGCCGGACAATGAGCGGTATGTATTTGCCTATACCATCACAATATCGAACAAGGGTGTACACACTTGTCAGCTGTTACGCAGACATTGGCTGATCACTGATGCGGCGGGCGAGGTTGAGGAAGTGCGCGGTGAAGGGGTCATTGGTCAACAGCCTTTGCTCAACAGCGGCGAGTCTTTTGAATATACCAGCGGCGCCGTTCTGAAAACGCCGGTGGGTGCCATGCATGGGAGTTATCAGTTTACCACTGAGGATGGTCAGCTGTTTGATGTTGAAATTCCCGCGTTCTCGCTGAGCTTGCCCAACCTGGTGCACTGACCGCGCGGCGACAATGGCAACCTATGTGATTGGCGATATTCAGGGGTGTGCTGACGAGCTTGAAGCACTCCTTGCTGTGGTTAACTTTGGTGAAACAGACAGACTCTGGCTGTTAGGTGATCTCATTAACCGGGGCCCGCGGTCTGTTGCGGTGATGCGCCTGCTGATGTCCATACAGGACCAGTGTGTGACTGTTTTAGGTAACCACGACCTGCATTTTCTTGCCATGTTCTACGGTGGTCACTCACCTTCGGGCGCTGATACTGTCGATCCCCTGCTGGCAGATCCACAAGCTGAGATTTATGCGCAGTGGTTGCTGCAGCAAAAACTCATGCACGTGGACGAACAGCTCGATTGTGCGATGTCGCATGCCGGAGTGCCGCATATCTGGTCTATTGAACGGGCCCGTCAACTGGCCGGTGAAGTGGAACGAGTGTTGCGCGGCCAGGACACGGACATCCCGCTGCAGACGTTTATGCAGCGCATGTATGGGAATCACCCGAACCGCTGGTCAGAGGATCTGCTTGGTCTGGATCGCATTCGGCTGATTACCAACTACTTTACCCGCATGCGGCTGATCGACCACGATGGCACGTTGGACTTCAGTCACAAAGGGCCGCTCAGTGAAGCGCCGACAGGCTGGTACCCCTGGTATGAACTGGTCTCCGGACTGGCTGACCAGCAGCGTTTGTTCTTTGGCCATTGGGCTTCGCTTGATGGCCATACTGGGCTCGAGAATATTCATGCACTCGACACCGGTTGTGTCTATGGGCGTCAACTGACGGCGTACTGTATTGAAACGGACACCCGGCACAGTGTCTCGGGCAATAACTACGCTGCATAAGAAATTTGCTGTTTAGCCTATTTTGCTCCTAAAACCAGTTTGCACCGCTGTTTTTATGCTCCCTGTAGCGGAAACCGACAAGAAATTTCAGTTCTGTGACGTTACTCACAATTCTACTATGTGACCCCTGGCAAAACGAAAATTTGAAACTTACCGCATAAGTTCTAGTCTCAATTATAGGTATCGTAATTTTGCCCCTGAATGATTCAGGGCTTTCGCCGGAGTGGCTTCATAATTGCCCGAGGTGACCCAAGTGCCGAAGGTGATATGCGCTCCACTCGGTGATCATGACCGATCAAAGAATGGAGACTTGGCTATGGGTGTATTCGAGCACTATCAGGAACGCTACGACGCAGTGCAACAGGAAGAGATGTCGCTGGACGATTATCTCGCCTTATGCAGAGAAGATCCTAAGGTCTATGCCACCGCAGCGGAACGTTTACTTACGGCAATCGGCGAGCCGGAATTTGTCGACACTTCGAAAGATCCCCGTCTTTCCCGCATCTTTTCCAACAAAATTATTAAGCGCTATCCGGCGTTTGACGAATTTTACGGTATGGAAGATGCGATTGAGCAGATTGTGTCCTTCTTCCGGCACGCCGCCCAGGGTCTGGAAGAGCGCAAGCAGATTCTGTACCTGCTGGGTCCGGTGGGTGGCGGTAAGTCGTCGCTGGCAGAAAAGCTGAAATCGCTGATCCAGCGCCAACCTTTTTATGCCATCAAAGGTTCACCGGTAAACGAAAGCCCACTGGGTTTGTTCGACCCGCTTGAAGACGGCCAGATTCTCAGCGAAGAGTATGGCATTCCACAGCGATACCTGAGCGGCATTATGTCTCCGTGGGCAGCCAAGCGGCTGAAAGAATTTGGTGGTGACATATCTCAGTTCCGCGTCGTGAAGATGTTTCCCTCCATTCTGGATCAGGTGGCGGTGGCCAAAACCGAACCCGGAGACGAT
>JBCCUW010000120.1:0-9797 GCA_039196385.1 Pseudomonadota bacterium | reverse complement strand
ATCCAGTAGCTGACGCCATAGCCGACAAAAGCGTGCAGGCTGCCGGCTAGCGCCAGAAAACGGAAACTGCGGCGGTTCCATAAGTATTTGAAGACGTCTTTGATCGGCGGCGCGTCGCCGGTTTTCAATTCAATGCCCTCGGAGGCGCCGCGCGGGGGTTCGCGCAACGTAAAGCGCACCACAAAGGCGAGTAGAACCCCCGGCAGACCCACCACAAAAAACGCTGAACGCCAGTCGAACGCGTCATTGATCCAGCCGCCACCCAGATTACCCAGCATGGTGCCGATAGGAATGCCCAGCGCGTAGATGCCAAGGGCGGTCGCGCGCTTGTCAGCGGGAAACATGTCCGAGATCATTGAATGAGACGGCGGACTGCCGCCCGCTTCACCCACCGCTACGCCGATTCTGGCCAGCAGTAGATGGAAAAAGTTGGCCGCCAGTCCGCACAGTGCCGTGGCCAGGCTCCACAAGCCGAGGCAGACGGACAGCACGTTGCGGCGGGAGCCTTTGTCCGCCAGACGCGCAATAGGGATGCCGAGGAACGTATAAAAAGTGGCAAACGCAATGCCGCCCAAAAATCCCATCAGGGTGTCGGAAACACCCAGATCCTGTTTGATCGGTTCGACCAAGATGCCCAGAATTGAGCGATCGATGAAGTTGAATACGTAAACCACCACCAGCAGGCTTAAGGCGTACGCGCGATAGGCAGGTGTGAACGCACCGTCCGTTTTTTCGGTCATGAAACTCTCCCCTTATATCGCAGTGTGCCCAGGTTCGGGGAACGCTACAAGTTGACATTCGCGGAATTGACAGACGGTGCTGGTGTTGGGCACTACGCCGGAAGCGCTGTGTATACTGGCGGCAGACTAATACGAGGAGAAAGGTGTGCTTGAAATTGTTGAGCCGCAAACAGTGGGTTTATGCCCCGACCGTTTAGACCGGGTTACCCGGTGGCTGGAGGCACAGATTGAAAGCCAGCGTTTGTCTGGCGCCAGTGTGCTGATAGCCCGGCGTGGTCAGGTGGCCTATCAACAGGCAGTGGGCTTGGCGGACCAGGACAGCGCGGCGCCTTTTACGCTGGACACGATTGTGCGGATCTATTCCATGACCAAGGCGGTGACCACTGTGGCCGCCATGATGCTGTATGAGCAAGGGCACTTTCAGTTGGATGACCCGGTCGCCCGTTACCTGCCGGAGTTTGCCGACACACCGGTATGGAAGGGGGAAGGGTTTGCGCTCACCGACACCGAACCTCAGCTTGCGCCCATGACGATCAAACATCTCATGACACATACTTCGGGACTGACTTACGGGTTTATGCAGAGTAACGTCGTTGATGCTGCCTATCGCGAGGCGGACATCGAGTTTCCGGGCAGTGCCGCGTCCCTCGCGGAGCTGGTGCAACGGGTTGCTGCGGTGCCTTTATTGTGTCAGCCCGGATCACAGTGGAATTACAGTGTATCGACGGATGTCCTCGGACGTCTTGTGGAAGTCTGGTCGGGTAGCAGTCTGCAGGAATATCTGCAGCAGCATGTATTGCAACCCCTGGCCATGCACGACACGGGATTTCACGTGGCGCCTGCGCATCATAGTCGATTTGCGAGCCTGTATGCGCCTCCGACAGGTGGCGGGTTGGGTGGCATCGGACAGCGGTCGGGTGGTCTGGCAGAGACAGCGCCAGCCGGGCTGAAATTGCAGGACGCGGCATCGACCAGTTCGTACCTGCAGCCGACTGGTTTGTTTTCCGGCGGTGGCGGTTTGACCTCCACGCTGGCGGACTATGCGCGTTTCTGCCAGATGTTGTTAAACGGTGGCGAGCTGGATGGACAACGTCTGCTCGGGCGCAAGACCGTCGCCTATATGCGCCGTAACCACCTGCCGGACAACGCAGATATGGCGGCCATGGGTCAGCCGGTGTGGAGTGAAACCTCGTATGATGGCATCGGTTTTGGTCTGGGTTTTGCTGTTGTATTGGATCCGGTGAAGGCGCACATTGTCACTTCTGCGGGGGAATATCATTGGGGCGGTGCGGCCAGCACCTTCTTCTGGCTGGATCCGGAAGAAGATTTGTTTGTCGTATTTCTGACCCAGTTGATTCCCTCGTCGACCTATCCGATTCGCCGCGAGCTGCGTACTCGTGTTTACCAGACGCTGGTGGATTAGGCCCTGATGTAGCAAGCGCGCTGGGCAGAGCGGTGCCAGTCAGAGCGCATCCGCATAAGCTGACATATCCCAGTCCGGGTAGCGGGCCTGGGCACGTTCGATGGTCAGCGGTGTCCAGAACGGCTGACCCGGCGCAGGGACGCCAAAACACGCCAGTTGGCTTGGGGTCGCGTGGGCAAAAATGTTGTGCCAGGGTTGCTGATGATGAAACGGCCACGCGTGGTAGCCTACCGCCTCGTTACCCGCCTTTTTGAAACAGACCATCACAGCGTAGCGCACGCCGTTGGGTGCGGTCAGATTGGTACCCCGATGGTAGACGTCGATGCTGTAGGGAAATATGGTGCCTGCAGGAGCGGCGCTGGAACACGCTTTGGCCAGCAGGGCCCTCTGTAGCCCAGGTTGGTTGCGCAGCTGAGCATCCGGACCACCCAGTGGATCACTGTCGCTGCGCCTGACGTAGTGCATGGGGCCGTGGGCTTCAGTGACGTCGGTGAAATAGCACAGGATGGTCACACTGTTATCACTGGCATTTTCTGCCGGAACCGTCAGGGTATGATTGGCAAAATCACAGTGAAACGGTTGCGCATAATCTGCATCACCCGTGTATTTGGCCCAGGCCTGACACTGATACAGGTGAACCTCTTCGCAGCCCAGGGCGGCTTGCGCAAACTTGATCAGTTCAGGATGTACCCCGATAAGGTTCAGCGCAGGTGAGCAATCGAATGGGATGGCCGCAAAGGTGTTGAATTGGCTGGCGTCGAAGTTTGGTTTGTCGCCGGTATCCAGTGGGTCGGTTGCACCGCTTCGGTCACCGAATACGCGTTCGAAGTCGGCGTGCACGGCAGCCACCTCTTCCGCAGTAAAAAAACCTTCTATCAGCACGCCGCCTTCCTGCCGCCATTGCGTTACATGATCGCTTGTAAATCGGTCCAAGACGTTCCTCCGCTGCGCCGTTTTCAGCTCAAGTGGCTGATTTTAGCGGGATTACAGCCAACTGTAGATATAGTTAACTGGAGTGGCTCGGAAGAGTGGAGAGAGCACGCCCGCATGTACACCCCCTGCGGCGTCGTTGGGAGGCGACTTATACCCAGGGGGTGTGCGGGCTGATTTGCCTGACCGGTCCCGCGTCATTTATTACCCATGCTGAAAACTCAGTCCCAGTACCACTGACTTTTCTCAAGTTATTCTGTAACATGATTCAAAATTAACAAGGGCAGACAGATGGCTAAAACCAACGACCACGAAATTGTATCGATCTATCCGTTTACCGATGAACAGGTAGATGCCTTGATGCACAACTCATCCGAATGTGTCCTGATGTGGGGCACCAAGGACGGCTGGCCCGTTGGGGTGACCCATGCCTTTGTCTGGCATGACGGCAAAATCTGGATCACCTTTGCTTCACACCGGCATCGCGCCGCTGCCATCAGAAGGGATAATCGGGTGTCGGTAAACGTCAGCTCCCAGGGCTATCCGGTCGCGGATGACAGCCTGCCATCCGGCGCCATCACTTTTAAAGGTCATGGTGAATTCTTTGACGATGACGAAACCAAGAAGTGGTTCTACGGTGCGCTGTCTAAAAAGGTCAGCCCTACCGATCAGGCAGGTGAAGACTTTTTCTACAATCTGCTCGATTCTCCGCTCCGCACGATTCTGGCGGTAACCCCGGTCAAGAAGATCATGTACAACGGCAAAACCGCCAGTGAGCATATGGCAGGCACAGCCTCGGAAGATGACCTGGGTGAGCGGCTGGAAAGTGACAAGGAGCGCATGAATCGCGAGCGCGAACGCCGCGGTCTGGATCCGCGTTGATTTTCCGCTGCGGTGCCTGGCTGCTTGTTATTGCTCTGGCAGGTTGTGTCAGCGCGCCACAAGACTCAGATCCGCAATTGGATCCAGGCTTGGATCTGGCGCGCTACCAGATGCTGGATCTGAGCCATCCGTACAATGCTGAGACCCTCTATTGGCCCAGCTCGCCGAGTGCGTTTGAACACGGTGAGCTGGAATACGGCACCACGGAAGAGGGTTATTTCTACTCAGCATATACGCTGGGCACACCGGAGCATGGCGGCACACACATTGATGCGCCGATTCATTTTCACGCCGACGGACTGACGGTCGAACAATTAGCGCTGGAACAGCTGATCCTGCCGGTGGTGGTGCTGGATGTGCGCGCGGAAGCGGCTGCAGACCCGGATTACACGCTGACCATGGACGCGATCAACGCACACGAGGCGAAACATGGCGCCATCGTGCCAGGCAGTGCGGTGCTGATGTGGACTGCGTGGGACCAGTATTGGCCAGATGCGCTTGGCTATCTGGGTGACGATACGCCAGACCGTACAACACACCTGCACTTTCCCGGCTTTGGTGTGCAAGCGACAGAGTTTCTGTTGCAGGAAAGGCAGGTCCGCCTGATCGGCCTGGACACCGCTTCCATAGATCATGGCCCCAGCACTGACTTTCTGGTCCATCGGTTAACCGGAGCCGCTGGCGTGCCGGGTCTGGAAAATCTGACCGGGCTGGAGCAATTGCCGCCTACCGGCGCCACCTTAATTGCGCTGCCGATGAAAATAGAGGGTGGCTCAGGTGCCCCCGTCCGGGTGGTCGCGTTGGTCCCGCGGTAAGCCGCTTAAGTTACAAAGACCACTGGGGCACCGCAGCGCGGGAAATTTAGCGCAAACTTCACAGCTTCCCTGCATACTTGAACACCGATGGTTTATGAGTTGTACGATAACCAGTTATGCATAGGTGGCTGAAATTTAGCCTGCTGGGATTGATCCTGGTGGTGTTGTTCTTAATGGTAGCGCTGGTCACCGCCGCGCTGCGTCCCCATTGGTTGGTGAGTGGCATCAACGCCAGCCAATCAGCGGTTCAGGTGCAGGGGCATCAGGCCGATATGAGTTCAACGCTGCCCATACTCCGGTGGCAGCGGTTGGAGCTGATTCTGCCCGGCCAGCATATTACCCTGGAGCAAGTCAGTCTGGCGCTAAGCGTGACGGACTGGTTGAGCAACAATCCGTTCTGGTCGTTGGACATCGAGAAAGTGGCGCTTGCACCGCGACCTGGTGCGCCTGCAGAGTCAGCTCCCGCGCCGGCGGAATCAGCCCCGCCTGATCCGGCTGCTATTGTCAGTGGTCTGCCACCGCAGCTGTTGCGCTTCAAGCAGATCAACATCAGACAGTTGCAGATTCTCAATGCGGCGGGCGAACCGGTGCAGCAGGGGACGCTGGCGCTCGCCAGTCAGAGTGACACTGAGCCGCGGATTGTGCAGGGAACTGCCGAGTGGAGCCAAGCTGATTTAAGCGCCAGATTGCAGGGGCAGTTTACGCTGGATAGCGCCGCAGTGCCGTTTGCGGCGGACGTCGACGTCGAGCTTGGCGCAGCCAGGCAGGTTGAAGGTCGGCTGGCTGGGACGTTGAGCTTCAGTAATGAATTGGAACTGGCGATAGCAGAATCCCCCTCTTTAATCACCCTGCAGATGGAAGGGCTGGCCCACCAGGTTACTGTGAATACGCTGGAATTGGCCTGGGCGCAGGATCAGTTGCGCGTTGAACAACTTGAGGCGGAATATCAGCAGAGTCCCGTCCCGCCAAAAGACCAACCCGCCGCGGTTGCCGTCAGTCTGAGTGGTGCGGTAACCGAACTGGCAGGCTCGCCTCGGGTAGTGCTGAATGCAGAGTTTGAGCAACAGGATCTGCCCTCAGCGCTGAAACTTGACGCCCAGCTGCAGCCGGAAAGCAGCGAAGTGTCTGGTTTTGTCGATCTGCGCAGTGATGGTTTGCCGGATTTTGTCCCCATTGCACCCCTGCAACCCGCCCAGTTGTATCCACTCGCTGTGGCAGCCCGATTCAGCGTGGCAGCGGATGAGTTCGGTGTGGAAGACCTTGTCGTTGACAGCCCCAGCCAGATATTCAGCGGGGAAATGAACGTGTCTCCTCAGGCGCCACTGCGCGTGCTGGCCCGCATCGACGCAGAGCGGTTAACGGTGCCGCTGGTTGAAGACGGGACAGACCTGGAGCCGGAGGCACAGCCCGACACGCAGCCCGACACGCAGCCCGGCACGCAGACTGGCACGCTGACCGATACAGAGAGCCGCCTTGATAGCGACGGGCTTGCGCAATCACCCGCTGCTGTCTCCGGATCTGGCGACGCACCGGCGCAAGCGGCGAAAGTGGATCAGCAGGCACCAATCTTCAGCCAGCAGCCTATCGCCTGGGCTGCTCTGCGCGAGGCAGACATCGACGTACAAGTGAACGCCGCGCAGCTGTTTCTCCAGCAGGCGGAGTTCAAAGATTTCCAGCTGGCCCTGGTGGGGCAGGAAGGTGAGCTGACGCTGGCGCCGCTGACTGGGGTGCTTGGCGAGGGTGGTTTTGACGGCCGTGCCCGCTTGGCCCTGGCAGAGGTCGAGGAGGGCGCACCGGACCAGGGCAAGCTGTCCCTGGATTTCAACATGCAGGACATCAGTTTGCAGGTGTTTGGTCTGGTGCCTGAAGAAGAGTTGTCCGGTGGCGATCTGCTCAGTCGCATCAACCTGGCGGCGGAAGGGGCAACACTGCATGACCTGGCGGCATCGCTGCAGGGGGAAATAGTGCTGATGATGGAGGCCGCCACCCTGGCCAACGACTTTGTTGAGCTGGTGGGGTCGGATGTGTTGATGGAAACGATGAACAAGCTTAATCCCTTCTATCGCGAAGATCCGACCACGGAGATTGAATGTGGCCTGGTCCGACTTACCGCTGAAGAGGGGGTTCTGCGCAGCCGCAACGAACTGGTGCTGGAAACCGGCAAAATGCAGATTGTCGGAGATGGCCAGGTCAACTTGAATACCGAAAAACTGGACGTCACCTTCAGCCCTACGGCAAAAGCCGGGGTGGGGGTAAATGTGGGCAGTCTGGTGAAATTTCTGAAACTGGGCGGAGATCTGCGTAACCCGGTCCCTGCGGTGGATGCGCTTGGTGTGCTGCAGAGTGGCGCGGCGATTGGTGCGGCGCTGTCCACGGGTGGGGTGTCGGTGGTCGCGGAAGGTCTGGCGAAGCGGGTGATTAATGCGGGCTCAGCCTGCAGCCGCATTCACGCGGGTAACGGTGACTCTGCTGAGCCCGTCCCTGATGTGCAATAATCCCGGTTGATTCAATAAGCTGATCTGCGGGAGATCCGACGTGCGGGAAAATACATCTTTGAGCGCCTGGCGGCGCGGTGAGCAGACGGTGGGCTGCTGGTTGTCCATGGCCAATACCTACTCGGCGGAAGCCATTGCCAATCTCGGCTTCGACTGGGTTTGTGTTGATCTGCAGCACGGCATCATCGACTACACCGACCTGGCCAACATGCTGCCGGCTATCTCGACAACCACCACCACGCCTATCGTGCGGGTTCCCTGGAATGAGCCTTACGAAATTATGAAGGTATTGGACGCGGGGGCTTACGGTGTCATTGTCCCGATGGTGAACAATCGGGCTGAAGCTGAGCAGGCGGTCATGGCCTGTCGTTACCCGCCGGCAGGTAACCGCTCGTTTGGCCCCATTCGCGGTGCGCTTTATGGGGGTAAGGGTTATGCCCAGGAGGCCAATGATCAACTGGCCTGCATCGCCATGATTGAAACCCGTGAGGGTATCGATAACGTGGAAGAGATTGTTTCCACTCCGGGTCTGGACGGCATCTATATCGGCCCCGCAGATCTGGCACTTTCCATGGGCCTGCCGGTGCGGGGTGATCAGCCGGAAGAAGAACACCTGGAAATGGTCAAACATATTCAGAGCGTGTGTGTAAAACATGGGGTTGCCATCGGTATTCATACCTCCAGTCTGGAATACTGTCAGAAGTATCTGGCGCTGGGTTTCAATTTTGTCACCCTGGGCAGTGATGCCGGTCACATGACCAAACACGCAGCGGCTGAACTGGCGGCTGCGCGCGGCCAGCAGCAGGCCCAGCGTGAAAGTACCGGGTATTAGCTCAGCAAGGATTTAGCGAGGATCAGACATGCTCTGGCTGGTGTTGTTGGCGGCCGTTTTAGTTTTGGTATTTGGACCGGCGTTGTGGGTGCGCTGGGTGATGGTCCGGCATGGTGAGGATATCCAGGGCATGCCGGGTACTGGCGGCGAGCTGGCTGAACATCTGATCGAGCGCTTTGGTCTGAAAGGGGTTGGGGTTGAAGTCACCGAAATTGGCGATCACTACGATCCCGAAGCCCGGATGGTGCGGCTGACCGCTGACAAATTCTCCGGTAAATCACTAACGGCGGTGGCTGTTGCAGCACATGAGGTTGGGCATGCTATGCAGCACCATGTTGGTGACAAGCGGCTGGCGGCGCGTACCCGGCTGGTGCCGTTGGCGGAACAGGTGGCCCGTTTGAGCAGTGGCCTGATCTGGGCAGCGCCCGTGGTGGGACTGCTGACCCGTCATCCCGTGCCGATGTCGATGTTGGTGGCGATCGGAATGCTGGGTTTGATTGTTCGTATGCTGGTGCATCTGGTAACTCTGCCGATCGAGTGGGATGCCAGTTTTGGTAAAGCTCTGCCGGTGCTGACCGATGGTGAATATATCCCCCCTGCGGAACAACAGGTGGTGCGCAAGATTCTGCGTGCGGCAGCGCTGACCTATGTTTCAGCGGCGTTGGCTGATGTGTTAAACCTCGTGCGTTGGGCAGCCCTGCTGCTGCGCCGCTGAGGTGATAAACTGACGAAAAAGTTGCGGAGGACGGATGCGTATTGTCAGTTGGAATGTAAACGGGTTGCGGGCCTGTGCCAAAAAAGGTTTTCTGGATGTGCTGGAGGACAGTGGTGCTGATGTACTGTGCCTGCAGGAAGTCCGTGCGTTTCCTGAACAACTGCCGGCTGAAGTGCGTGAACCCGAAGGTTGGCACGTCGCGTTTTCGCCAGCCCAGCGTCCAGGTTACAGTGGGGTTGCCATCTACAGTCGGGTTGCCCCGGATCATATCGAACGGGACCTGGGCATTGAAGAATATGACGCTGAGGGCCGGTTTCTGTTGGCCCGCTTTGGTCGACTCAGTGTCGCCAGCGTCTACTTCCCCAAGGGCAGCGGCAAAGATCGCGATAACAGCCGGGTGCCTTACAAATTAGGGTTCTACGGGGCTGTGTTTAACCGGGTTGAGCAATTGAAAAAACGCGGCCCGGTTTACGTGACGGGCGACTACAACACAGCGCATCACGACATTGACCTGGCGCGGCCCAAAACCAATAAGAAGTCCAGTGGCTTTCTTCCTGAAGAGCGCGAAGAGCTCACCCGCTGGGAGTCCCATGGTTGGGTAGATACCTTTCGCGCGCAGCATCCTGGTGCGGAAGGCCACTATACCTGGTGGCGGCAATTTGGTGGCGCAAGGGAAAACAACGTCGGTTGGCGCATCGACTATGTCATGGCGTCACGCAGCGGTGCAAAAAAGGTCAGCGATGCGTTTATCTGGCCGCATATTATGGCCTCAGATCACTGTCCCGTCGGGATTGATACCCAGGGGTAAATTGCTGTTCGGTGGCAACGCCCCATGCTAAGGTCAATCTGGATGCACACATTAATCTGGAGGTACCGACATGGCCGCACCCTTTCCTGAGCACCCGAACCTGCAAGGTGGCTTTGCACCTATTCAAATGGAATGTGACGTCAGTGACGTTGTGGTT
>JBCCUW010000119.1:0-9828 GCA_039196385.1 Pseudomonadota bacterium | reverse complement strand
GCCGAACTGCGTTTGTGTGTCATAACACCTGTCATAGCGCATTTCATAACAAGAGGAGTAGCCCATATTGGCTGATGAACTGAACAATCAACCTGGCGCGTTTATTGAATTCATGCTGGCGCAGAACGTGTTGAAATTTGGTGAATTCACATTAAATTCCGGCCGTCTCAGCCCCTATTTTTTTAATCTGGGTGCAGTTAATGGCGGCGCTGCGTTTGCCCGGCTTGGGGAAGCCTACGCGCAAGCCATCCTGGCCACCGGAACGCAGTTCGACGTGTTGTTTGGGCCCGCGTACAAGGGCATCCCCATTGCCGTGGCCACCGCCATCGCTTTGGCAGAAAGGGGCGTTGAGGTCGGTGTGGCTTATAATCGCAAAGAAGCTAAAGATCATGGCGAAGGTGGCCAATTGGTAGGTGCGGAAGTAGCTGGTCGGGTGATGCTGATTGATGATGTGCTGACGTCAGGCAAAGCCATCCGTCAGGCCAGCGCGTTGATTACTCAGACTCACGCGCAGATAGTGGGAGCGGTGATCGCACTGGATCGCCAGGAAATAAACGAGCGTGGTGTCACGGCGGTTGATGAGCTGGCCCGGGAACTCGGTGCCCCTGTGACCGCTATCGCAAACATGGCTGATGTGATCGGGTATCTTGATGGAGGCGCGGAAAACGGCGAGGCGCTTGCGCGCATGCGCGCTTATCAAGCCGAATATTGTCAGGCGTCATGAATCAGCCACCGAATTGTGAGGAATATCAGAGGTCTTCAGAGCTGCTATGAGTCAAATTATGTCAAATAAACTGCGTCATTTTGTGGCCGTTACAGGCATGCTTGCACTCCTGTCGGTGGGCCCGGCCCAGGCGGCCCAATTCTTCCGTTACAAAGATGCGACAGGTACGCTGGTGCTGTCGCACAGTATTCCAGCTGCGCGGGTTAAGTACGGCTACGATATTGTTGATGAAAACAGTACGCTGATCCGCCGGGTTGCCCCGCAGCTCAGTGATGATGAATATCAACGTAAAGTGGCGCGGGAAAAAGCCCAGGCCGAGTGTGATGAAGCCGTGCGCAGGGTGAAAAATCTTTACCAGACCGCGGAAGACATTGACTACGCAGAACAAAAGCAGCTGGCCAGCATCGACACGTCGATCGCCAATGCCAAAGCAAACCTCAGCCATGTGCGTAATCAGCGCAGAGAGCTGGAAGCGCAGGCTGCGCAGAGAGACTTGGAAGGGAAGGCAATTCCTAATGCACTGCTCGACAACATCACGCGTGCACGCTCGCAGGAGCAAAACCTGACTGACGAAATTGATGTGCGGTTGGGTGAAAAACTGGAACAACGTATTCAGTATCGGTTTGACCGCCAGGTGTTCGAATTGGCCACGTGTGATGCTGGCTTGCCCGCGCGGGATATTGCGGCAAACCCCTGAGCCTGTCGCCGCTTAGTCTGCCGCGCTTTATTCTCTTGTGACTTATTCTCCCGCGAAAAGCGCCTGGTGCAAAGCGGCCCACTGATCATCCCAGTTTTTGGTCGGCAACTCGTTAAAGTCGGAGCGCACAAATTGCATAATCCGGCCCTCGGTCACCGCCAACAACAGATTGGCGTGGGCGTTGATGTGAATCGTTGGCATGCTGGTCTGTTGTGCGTTGTGCTCACGTAGAATCTGGCGCAGCTGTGTTTCCAGACGATTCATCAATTGATTCATGCGCCCGCGTAACCGGTCGGTTTCCCCCTGCAAAATGTCACCGACGAACAGCCTGGCAAAACCGGGGTTGCGCTCGATGAAGCTGAGTAACAGGTAGAGTATGTTGCGGCACCGGGCTGGTGCACCGCCTTGTTCCTGAAGAATCTTGTTGATCCGGGTAAACAGGGTCTCTTCTGCAAACACAATCAAACCTTCAATGATTTTGGCCTTGCTTGGAAAGTGCCTGTACAGAGCGGCTTCGCTGACCCCCACATGGGCTGCCAGGGCAGCCGTGGTGATTGGGTGCCCGGGGTTGGCCTGCAGCATCAACGCAAACGCCTGCAGGATCTGCTGCTTTCGCTCACCTCTGGCCATCAGCTGTCCGCGATGATCTGTGTGCCCACACCAGCTGCGGTAAATACCTCCAGCAGTAGTGCGTGGGGTACCCGGCCGTCGATAATCTGCACGCTGTTGACGCCCTCGTCAACGGCATCCAGCGCACACTGAACTTTGGGCAGCATGCCCTCGGTGATCGTCTGTTCGCGGATAAGTTCTTCAACGCCCTGTTTGGTCACGGCGCTGATGGTTTGGCCGGACGCGTCGAGAATACCAGGTGTATTGGTCAGCAAAATCAGCTTTTCCGCGCCAATAGCCTGGGCAATGCGCCCGGCGACAATGTCCGCATTGATGTTGTAGGACTCGCCTTCAGCGCCTACGCCGATGGGCGCAATTACCGGAATGAATGCTGAGTCCGTAAGGGTCGCGAGGATATCGGTATCGATCGTCAGAATTTCCCCGACATGGCCGATATCGATGATTTCCGATGCATTCAAAGCGGGCTCCATGGCCAGTTTGCGCGCCTGTATTAAACCGCCATCCTTGCCCGTCACGCCCACAGCGCGGCCGCCATGGGTGTTCAACAACGAAACGATTTCCTGGTTCACCAGGCCCCCTAGGACCATCTGCACAACGTCCATGGTAGCCGCGTCAGTAACCCGCATGCCGTTAACAAACTTGGATTCAATGTTCAGTTTGTCCAGCAAAGAGCCGATCTGTGGTCCACCACCATGTACCACTACCGGATGAATCCCAACAAGCTTCATCAATACGACGTCACGGGCGAATGAGTGCTTCAGAGCCTCCTCTGTCATCGCATTGCCACCGTATTTGATTACAACAGTGTGGCCATGAAACTGTTGTATATAGGGTAGCGCTTCAGACAGTACCTTTGCGGTTTCGCTGGCTTGTTTTTCGTTCATATGTCGGTCTGCATGTTAGCTGTACGGGTTGGCGCGAATGGGTATCACTGCCCGCTGGTTTGTAGCGCGCGGCAGGTGTGACCGCGGCTGATTTTGGCTCCGGTGTGTCCCCAACACCTCGCATACGCCGGAGCGGACGTGTTGTCAGCGGAACTTCAAATCCGGTGCAATGGCGGTCAGCTGGTTCTGAAATTCATCCTGAATACGGTCCAAAGCCCCCGGTCCGTCTGCTTCAAACCGTAAAGATAACACCGGGCTGGTATTGGATGGCCTGATCAGCCCCCAACCATCAGCAAAATCTACCCGAATCCCATCGATGGTGGTTAGGGTACCATCACCGAAGTCAGCCTGTTTCTCCAGCTTTTCCATCACCTCAAACTTGGCCGTTTCAGTGGTATTGATCTTTATTTCCGGGGTTGTAAACGTCACCGGGAACTGGGCGAAGATGTCATCGACGGTGCGCCCGTCAGAGCTGACAATCTCCAGCAGCCGCACTGCAGAATACAAGGCATCGTCAAATCCGTACCAGCGCTCAGCAAAACAGATGTGTCCGCTGAATTCGCCACCCAGCAGGGCGCCGGTTTCTTTTATTTTCGCTTTAATGTGGGAGTGTCCGGTTTTCCACATGATCGGCCGGCCGCCCAACTCGCTGATAATGTTGTTCAGATGGCGGCTGCACTTGACGTCAAAAATAATGTCCGCGCCTGGGTTCCGACTGACAATGTCCTGCGCGAATAGCATAATAACTTTGTCTGGCCAGATAATTTCGCCGCTGTTGGTGACCACTCCGACGCGGTCACCGTCCCCGTCGAAGGCCAGCCCCAGATCAGCGCCTTCAGCTTTGACCACGGTGATCAGATCTTCCAGATTTTCCGGCTCAGCTGGATCGGGATGGTGATTTGGAAAGTCACCGTCGACATCACAATACAGGGGGATAACGTCGCACCCTATCTCCGTTAGTAAGCGTGGTGCAATTTTGCCGGCCACGCCATTGCCGCAGTCGACAACCACTTTTAAGGGTTGAGCGATGGCGACGTCCTCTAGAATCTTGTCGATGTAACTATCATCCAGATTCAGCTCATCCAGGTCACCTTCACCTTCGGACAGGTCGTTTTCTTCAATACGCTGTAACAGACGCTGGATCTTTTCTTCGGCCAGAGTGACACCGCCGATCATCATTTTCAGGCCGTTATATTCGGGCGGATTATGGCTTCCGGTAATCATAATACCGGTACCGGTATCCAGGGCGTAGGTGGCGTAATACAGCATCGGTGTGGGGACTTGGCCGATAGTGATAACGTCTGCGCCACCTTCGGTGAGACCGCGAGTCAGGCTGAGTTGCAACGGCACGCTCGAATGGCGCCCATCCCAACCCACTGCAACGCGGGTCTGATCCTGATTGATTGCTTCTGCGGCAAACGCACGACCAATCCAGTAGACCACTTCTTCGGTCAGATTCTGAGTGGTAATGCCGCGGATATCATATGCTCGGAATATACCGTGATCCAAATCTAACCCCATAGTGGCGGGTGCCTCCTCTTCGCTGACTTCGATGCCAAAGTTATCGTCCGCAGCGGTGCTGCGTACTTCTAGAAAATCGCTCGTTGCACCGCTTGATTTGGCCTTCTCTGCGGGCTTGTCCAGATCATCAAGCAGGTCCTCAGGCGCACTATCTTCTTCTCCACCTTTGCCTTGTTTGGAGGCTGTGGCCCGCTTGGGTGCATATTGTGACAGCGACTGAGCCGCCTCGGCCGTGACCGATAGGTTGTAGCGGCCGCGCTCGGCACTCCGCCCGCGGGCAATCTGCGTCGCGTACTCGGTGAGTTGCTCCACGTCCGTTTGCAGTTGTCGCGCGTAGCGAGAGAAGCCCAGGAAAATTGCGCCCAGCAACACCAGAGCTGAAACACCCAGCGGCATCAGCAACGCCGTTGTGGGGTTATCGCGCTGCAGTGCGGTGTTGGCCGCCGCCAGCGAAAGGGTCCAATGTGGGGCAAACAGCTGGGCATCAATGGGTGCGGCAACATCGTTATCACGACCCCAATCGATCACGACTGTGCTGGCAGAGCCTTCAAACTTCTGATGCACCCGCAACTTGCCAACGTTTTCGTGATGGGACAGTGGGTCGGTAAAAAAGCCCTTGTTAAACACGACAAACAGCACGCCTGCTACTAGACCCTGAGGGGTGACGGGTTGTGCAGCGTAAACAAACTGTTGATGGTTGAGGCTCACTTCCGGGCCGACAAACTCGCGCGTTTCTGCACGGCGGATCAGGTCCAGTGCAGCAAACGAAATTGGCACGGGTGAGTTTAGATCCACCTCGGCTTCACCCTTGGCAAAAATTTCCACTCTTTCAATATATGGGGCCTGGCTGGCAACCTGCTCAGCGAGTTGCGCTCGTTCGGAGGGGTTGTTGGTGGTGAGTGCAGTCATGACGGCCGGTGACGTCGCTATTGCGCCGACCACATTGCGCAGCTCACCAATGCGGCCATTCATAAACTGCGTGTATTGGCTGAGCAGTTTCTGCTTTTCCATATCCTTGGCCGCCTGGCCGGGCATTTCGATAACCTGCCACCAAACCAGTGCGAACGAGACCAGCAGGCCTACCCCGGCCAGAATCGCAGTTAAACCAACATGCACAAGAAAACCCGCGCCACCCGATGCTGTTGACTGCTGTTTGTTGTACCTTGTTTTCTTCGCCACTTTGGTCCTAATTCCTTCTACCCATCCACGCACTGAGGTATCCGCGCACGATCCGCGCCGCGCCCGGTAAGTTGCCTCCGGTGCTGCTCAGTGATTGTGACGTTGCGCCGTAAGCCCCTTATTTTGTCATACTTGCGGGGTTTGTACCTGCTAACTGTTGGGCAAAAATACCAGGAATCTGGGCTATCAAGTTGCTTGCCAACTGTTGCTTGGACTGCCGTGGGAACACCAGTTCTCCCTGCGCATAAATCAGGGTTGCTGCGTTCTTGGGGCTGTTAAAGCCAATGCTGGGGTCAGACACGTCATTCAGTACAATTGCATCCAGGCCCTTGCGCAGGCGCTTCTCCCTGGCATGCTCATGGGTATTGTTGGTTTCGGCCGCAAATCCGATCACCAGGGTCGGACGCGCCACGGCGTTTGCGACAGAAGCAATGATGTCCGGGTTTTCGGTCAATTCAATCGTGATGTCAGCGCCGGGCTTGCCTGAGCGTTTCATCTTTTCTTTGGGTGCGGCCTTGGGACGATAATCCGCCACTGCGGCAACCCCGACGAAGATGTCCACACCGACCAATTCAGCGTGCACCGCATCGTACATCTCCAGAGCAGTGCGCACATCTATGCGGCGAATATCCGGGTGACATGTCGGTACACCCGGCCCGGCCACCAGCACAACTTCGGCGCCGGCCCGCAGGGCTGCTTCAGCAATGCTGATTCCCTGCAGCCCGGAGCTGTGATTGCTGATAAAGCGCACAGGATCAATAGCCTCAACGGTGGGCCCGGTGGTAATAAGTACGCGGCGTGCACGCAGGCTGTCGTCGTTAGCCGCAGGCGCCAGGCTTGCGGCCAGACAGGCAGCAATGGCGTCAGGCTCAGTCATACGCCCGGGTCCGTTGTCACCACATGCCTGATCGCCACTGTCGGGTCCGATCTGCTGATATCCCAGTTCGGTAAGCCTGGCCAGATTCTGCGCTACCGTCGGGTGGGCAAACATCTGCTGGTTCATGGCCGGTGCGTAAAAGAGTGGTGCGGCTGTCGCCAGGCACAGCGTGGTTAACAGGTCATCAGCCATACCGCTGGCCAGTTTGGCCAGTGTATTGGCTGTGGCTGGCGCAATTAGCACCATATCAGCCCATTTTGCCAGTTCGATATGACCCATGGCAGCTTCAGCTTCGGCATCCCACAGGTCCATGCGCACACTACGGCCGCTGACTGCCTGCAGTGCCATTGGCGCTACAAAACGATGCGCGTTGGCGCTGAGTACAATTTCTACTTCTGCGCCGGCTGCACGCAAAGTTCGCACAAGCATTGGTGTCTTGTAGGCTGCGATGCCTGAGCAGATACCCAATACAATATGTTTGCCGTGCAGGCTGGCCAGGCTTTCAGCGGCAGTTGTGTCGATCTCATCTTTAGCGATCTTATCCAGATCGCTCTTATCAGAAGTGGTCATCGGCAACGTTTCGTGTGTCAACTCATGTACAGAGTTAAGGTTAACCTGAAATGCCATCAAGCTCATCTACCGCATCACATACCTCGTTACATATATCATCGGGTTCCTCATCAAATAGAGCAGCTTCCAGGTCTGAAGCCACTGGCTGTGTGTGGGTTGGATTACCACACGGGGGCGTTTAAACGGGTGTCAGACAGGGCGGTAGCAAGTGCCGTGGACAATCTTTCCAGTTGGCGCGCTGAGGACAAACCACGCGAACGCCTGCTGGGTGCCAGTGGGGCTGCGGGAACCGGCAGCAGCGCAGGTCAGTTGGCAACGGTTGAACTGCTGGCGGTGCTGCTGGGTACGGGTAGTCGTGGTGAAGATGCTGTTGCCCTGGCGCGGCGGCTGTTAGCCACTTACACCACATTGGATAGGTTGCTGGCGGCTACCCCGGCTGAATTGCTTCGCCTGCGCGGCCTTGGCACGGCCAAGGTGGCCCGCCTCAAAGCTTTACACGAACTGACGCTGCGGCACGCGGAAGAACGCATGTTGGCACAGCGCGTGTTTAGTGATGCCATGCAGGTTTCCCGCTATATCCAGCGCCGTATCGGCCATCGCACCCGCGAAGTGTTTGGCTGCCTCTATCTCGACACCCGGCATCGTTTTCTGGCCTGGGAAGAGCTTTTCCTGGGCTCGGTAAATCGTGCGCACGTGCATGCTCGTGAGGTATTGAGGCGCAGCCTGGAGCTCAACGCTGCGGCGGTAATATTCGGCCATAACCATCCTTCGGGTGTGGCGGAGCCCAGTCGTACCGATCTGCAGTTGACAGGCGATCTGGCCGATCTGCTGCGACGGGTCGACGTCGAGGTCCTTGATCATGTGGTGGTGGCCCCAGAAGGTGCGGTGTCCATGGCCGCCCGTGGCTTGTTACGGCACTAAAACTCACCTAAGAGTTGCCGATTGATGCCCCCTTTGGTATAAACGCGCCTCATTTTTTCCGGGTGCCAAGCAAGATGTCTCAGGTGTGCCAAGTTACAGGTAAGCGTCCCATGGTCGGCAACAATGTCAGCCACGCGCAAAACAAAACTAAACGCCGCTTTCTGCCCAATCTGCACTATCATAGATTCTGGGTAGAATCTGAAAATCGATTCGTGAAACTGCGGGTTTCGTCTCAGGGAATGCGCATCATCGATAAGAAAGGTATCGATGCGGTGCTGGGCGACCTGCGCGCGCAAGGCCAACGCGTCTGACCGCGGCGTACAAAGACTACCAAACAGGATCAACTGACCATGCGAGAGAAAATCAAACTCGTGTCCAGTGCGGGCACCGGTCACTACTACACGACAGATAAGAACAAGCGGAATACACCGGACAAACTTGAAATGAAAAAGTATGACCCGGTGGTGCGTAAGCACGTGCTCTACACGGAAGCCAAAATCAAGTAGTGACATGCCGGAGCTCCCTGAAGTCGAAACGACTCGGCGGGGCATAGAACCCTGGGTCCTGCACCAGACCATTACCGGCTGGCAGATTCGCAACGCGGCGCTGCGTTGGCCGGTTAACCTGCCCGACGTGCTGCGTGGTCAGACGGTCAACGCGACCAGTCGTCGCGGCAAATACATCCTTCTGCATACTGAGCCGGGTACGGTGCTTATTCATCTGGGCATGTCAGGAAGCCTGAGGATACTGGAACCCGATGCACCCTTGCTCAAGCATGATCATGTCGATATCCAGTTGGCCAGCGGCCAAGTGCTCAGACTCAATGATCCGCGCAGGTTTGGCAGCGTTCTTTTTCAGGCTGGCGATGACGCGTGCCGGCACCCGTTGTTGGCGGACCTGGGGGTTGAGCCCCTGAGTAACGATTTTTCCGGTGCTTATCTGCACAAGCTGTCCCGCCGGCGCAAAGTCGCGGTCAAGAATTTTATTATGGACAGCAAAGTTGTGGTCGGGGTGGGTAATATTTACGCAGCGGAAAGCTTGTTCACTGTTGGCTTGCGTCCAGCTACCGCAGCAGGCCGGGTGCCGCTTTGGCTATATGAACGACTGGCGCAGGCTATTGTGGCGGTATTGAATCGTTCGTTGCGACAAGGTGGGACCACGTTGCGCGATTTTGTGGGATCGGACGGTAACCCCGGTTACTTTAAACAGCAGTTGAATGTTTACGGCAGACAGACTCTACCTTGCCGCGTCTGTGAGACAGCGTTGAAACTGCAAACATTGGGGCAGAGGAGTACGGTATATTGTCCAAAGTGCCAAACCTCACAAGGATTTAGTCGGCACAAGTGATACAGTACGGCCGGTCTCAGAAGGCGCAATATGAGGAAAATGTCATGGAAAAGGGAAGTAAAATGCCCAAAACAGCAAAGCTAGTCGCATCTTCGGCGTTGTTGTCGATCGTATTCAGCTCATCATTGAGCCTGTCTGCACCCGTTTATGCAGCGCCTGCGGAAGAACCGGATGCTTATGATATGACCGCTGACGCACTGGTTGCACGGCCGTTCGGGTTGGTCTTAACCACGCTTGGAGCAGCTGCATTTGTGGTCAGTCTGCCATTCAGCGCGCTGGGTGGAAATGTCAAAGGTGCGGCCGAGCAACTGGTGATTGGTCCGGGCAAAAACACCTTTGTACGCTGCCTCGGCTGTAAGTCGGCCGGCGCCAAGCCGGTGAGCGCTGACTAGTCTCAGCGTTCACTTGCGCGTCTAGAGAACGTCTCGCTGAGGGTATTATTGAGCGCTTTGCGCAGACAGCGCTTTCTCCACGGCGG